>NZ_JBLFJW010000003.1:174473-218448 GCF_047713085.1 Pantoea sp. sgz302252 | reverse complement strand
ACTCTAATAACTGTGTCCAAATTAGAGGGAATCCGACGAAACCCGGAGTAGTTAAAGTCAATGTGTCAGGCAGCCTTTTCGGTACCAATGTTGCAACAGGTGGTGGGTTTGACAAAACCTACACCATTACGATTAAAAAGGCTGCAGACATTCCTTAATATGCTCTGATGGATGCCTGATTTCAGGCATCCATTTTCAAACATCACACCGAATGCAAACGGCTGATCAAAGGCCCATCCTCGTGACGTTCGGCGCGTTCCAGCACTTCCTTAATCACTGACGACAGCTCGTTAATCTCAAACTTAGCCACGTAACCATCCGCTTTCACTTTGCGGATATGATCTTCGTTGGCGTTGCCGGAGAGTGAGGAGTGAATCACGACCGGAATGGTTCTCAAACGTGGGTCGGATTTGATTTTGCGTGTCAGGGTAAAGCCGTCCATCTCTGGCATTTCGAGGTCGGTTAAGACCAGCGCGATTTTGTCCGTCACCGGCACGCCTTCGGTTTGTGCTTCCTTCGCTAACTTCTCAATGGTTTCCCACGCCTGTTGCCCGGTGACGTGCATTTTCGCCGGGATTTCCATCGCATGCAGGCCTTTCTCCAGCATCGCACGAGCGACTTTTGAGTCTTCGGCAACAATCGCTGTTGCGCCCGGTTTGATGCTTTGTTTTGGCGCAGTCAGGCGAGTGGCATGCAGGTCATGATCGGCTGGCACAATGTCATACAGGATCTGTTCGACGTCGATAACCATCGCCAGATTGTTGCTGTTTTTGTCGTTATCGAGGCAGGCGATGCTGGTGATGTACTGCCCATTCACCGCTTTCTCTGCCGTGTGAACCTGCGTCCAGTCGAGGCGAATAATGTTCTCGACGGATTCGACGGCAAAGGCCTGTACGCTGCGGGCATATTCGGTGATCAGCAGGATATTCAGGCCGTTTTCAGATTTGCAGCCCAGCACCGACGGCAGGTCGATAACCGGGATAATCTGGTCGCGAATGTTCACCATGCCCATCACGGGCGCTTTAATGCCAGCAGGTTTGGTGAAGGAGGGCATCGGCACAATTTCACGCAGCTTAAAGACGTTGATGCCAAAGAGCTCTGACTTGTCGCCTTCCATCGAGGCGCCCAGGCGGAACAGCAGGAGTTCAAAACGGTTAGACAGGGTCAGATTGGCCCTGTCGTCGATATCTTTCTGGAAATTATCCATGTAGCCCTCAGAGTAAAGAGAATGGCGAGTCTTTACTCTGTTATCGGCAAATGCAGATAAAAGTTAAGCCAGACTGAACACGCTGAAATCTTCCGCCAGTTCGCACGGCTCAAACACGCTTCGGCATTCCGCCAACAGACGCTGACAACCGTGCCAGTCGTAGCGTGAGCTGACATGCGTAATGATGAGTTTGCCGACATTCGCTGCGCGAGCCAGTTCCGCTGTTTGAACCGTGGAAGAGTGCCCACGGCTATTGGCTTTCTCGGCCATCTCATTTTCCAGCGTGGTTTCGTGCACCATGACATCCACATTTTTCGCAAGAATAAGCGCTTCCGGGCAAGGGGCAGTATCACCAAAAATCGCCAGTTTAACGCCTGGCGTGCTCGGGCCAAGATAATCACGGCCATTAACAATGCGTCCGTCCGGCATTTCTACCGTCAGCCCTTGCTTCAGTTGCTGGAACAGCGGGCCGGCTTTAATGCCGTCGGCAAGCAAACGGGCAGCATCTAATGGACCGGGTTTATCGTGCTGCTCAATACGGTAGCCGTAGCACTCAACGGGATGGTTCAACGAATAAGCGGTGACTTTGAAGAAGCCATCGTCAAACACTTCACCCGCGCGAATTTCTTCGATAGTCAGGGGATAATCAGTCCAGGAACCGCTCAGGCGCAACGCTGTTTCGACAAACTCTTTAATGCCTTTCGGGCCATAAATTGTCAGCGGGGAAGGATTGCCCTGCATCGAGCGGCTGCACAGCAGGCCCGGCAAGCCAAACAAATGATCGCCATGCAAATGCGTGATGAAAATTTTATCGAGCTTACCCGGATGATGTGCCGTTTTCAGAAACTGATGCTGAGTGCCTTCACCACAGTCAAACAGCCACATCTGCGAGACGGTGGGCTGTTGCAAATTCAGCACTATCGACGTCATATTACGATTGCGGGTCGGCACGCCAGCGGAGGTGCCGAGAAAAATCAATTCCATCACACTCTTTCCTGATTTGTCAGAACACTCATTATAACGGAGCTTAATATGATTCAGTGGCAGGATCTTCATCATTCCCAACTGACTGTGCCTCAGCTTTACGCCTTGCTCAAATTACGCTGCGAAGTGTTTGTGGTCGAGCAGACCTGCGCCTATCAGGATGTGGACGGTGACGATTTGATTGGCGAGAACCGCCATCTGCTGGGCTGGCGCGACGGAGAGCTGGTGGCGTATGCGAGGATTCTGAAAAGCGAAGACGATTTTGACCCTGTCGTCATTGGTCGGGTGATTGTGAGTAGCGCGGTTCGGGGCGAAAAACTGGGCTATCAGTTAATGGATCAGGCGCTCGCCAGTTGCCAGCAATACTGGCCGCAGAAGGCGATTTATCTGGGTGCGCAGGCTCACCTGCAACCGTTTTACGCACACTTCGGTTTCACGCCAGTCACCGACGTTTACGACGAAGACGGCATTCCACACATCGGCATGGCTCGGGAAGCGCAATCGTAAGCGATTGTCTATAGTTAGCGAGCAGGTTTAACCAAGGAGAAAACGTAATGGCTTATAACGCTTATGAATCCCGTATTGATGACGACCTGGCGCTGTTAAGCGACACGCTTGAGGAAATTCTGAGTTCATCCGGCGATCCGGCCGATGAGAAATACATCGAACTGAAGCTGCGCGCCGAGCAGGCGCTGGATGACGTCAAAATCCGCATCAGCCAGGCTTCCGATACTTATTACTATCGCGCAAAACAAGCCGTTACCCGTGCCGATGACTATGTTCATGAGAAACCGTGGCAGGGAATTGGTGTCGGAGCGGCGGTAGGGCTGGTGTTAGGTTTGCTGTTAGCGCGTCGATAAAAATACGCTCCCTCATCATGGGTACTGCTATTTCGCGGCAGTACCCTCTATAATATGTGGTTTTTATCAGAGGGAGATTCGCGTGTATTCCATTACCGCTGCGCTGGAAAATTTACAGGGTTTTCTGTCTGAGGAGTTCCCTGATGCGCCCGGCTCGCGAATCTTCGACACCGCTTTTCCTCTCAATGATGCTTTCGACCCCCTAAGCTGGCTTTGCAGCCAACACCGCTATCCCCAGTTTTACTGGCAACACCGTAACGGCCACGAAGAAAGCGCTGCGATCGGGGCTGTCTGCCGCTTCAATTCCCTTGCACAGGCCAACGAGTTTCTGGCAAAAAAGCCTGTTGAGCTGCGAATCTGGGGATTAAACGCCTTCACGCCTGAACATGGCGATCTGTTTTTACCACGGCTTGAGTGGCGGCGCGAGGCGGGAAAAGCCAGTCTACGTTTAGCCCTTCACAGTGACACATCGTTGCGTAAAGACGCGCAACAGGCGCGTCAGTTTGTGGCGACGTTAAAGCCGGCCAGCGCATTGCCAGTGTTGTCGGGCGAGCTTAAAGCCGAACGTCACTCTCCAGACAAAGCAGGGTGGATTCGGCTGATTGAGACTGCGACCGAAACCATTGCAAACGGTGAGCTGGATAAAGTAGTGCTGGCGAGGGCGACAGATTTGCAGTTTGCCACACGCCTGAACGCCGGGGCGATGATGGCCGCCAGCCGTCGGGTGAACCTCAACTGCTACCATTTCATGCTGGCCTTCGATGCGGACTCGGCGTTTCTGGGCTCCACCCCGGAAAGACTCTGGCAGCGGCAGGGCACGCAGCTAGAAACCGAAGCGCTGGCTGGCACCGTTGCCAGTCATCATGACGATCGCCAGGCCAAACACCTTGCCGACTGGCTGATGCAGGACGATAAAAATCAGCGTGAAAATATGCTGGTGGTGGAGGATATCTGCCAGCGTCTGCACCAGGACGTCAACTCGCTGGAAGTGTTACCACCGCAGGTTATTCGTTTACGGAAAGTGCAGCATCTCCGACGCTGTATCCAGGCTGAACTTAAAGAACCTGACGATACTCGCTGTCTGCTCCAGCTCCAGCCAACTGCCGCCGTTGCGGGGCTTCCACGGGAACATGCGCGTCATTTTATCGAGCATCATGAACCCTTTACCCGTGAATGGTACGCCGGATCGGCAGGCTATCTCAGCCAGGCCAAAAGTGAATTCTGCGTAGCGCTGCGTTCAGCGAAAGTGACGGATAACGTGGTTCGCCTGTATGCCGGCGCGGGGATTGTGCGGGGATCAGACCCAGAACTTGAGTGGCAGGAAATCACCCAAAAAGCGGCGGGACTGCGTTCGCTGCTTCTTTCGGATTAGCACATAACCGACTCATATCAATAACCTGTCGCTATCGCTCATCTATAATTACTCACAAAATTGATACCGGACAATCTCATGTCAGTAAGCGCATTCAACCGACGCTGGGCGGCGGTGATCCTTGAAGCATTAACCCGCCACGGCGTGCAGCACGTTTGCATTGCGCCGGGGTCGCGTTCCACCCCGCTGACGCTTGCTGCGGCAGAAAATCGCGCACTGATTCATCACACGCATTTTGACGAGCGCGGGCTCGGGCATCTCGCACTAGGGCTGGCAAAAGTCAGCAAACAGCCGGTGGCGGTGATTGTCACTTCCGGTACTGCAGTAGCGAACCTTTATCCTGCGCTGATTGAAGCGGGTTTGACCGGCGAAAAACTCATTTTATTGACCGCTGACAGGCCACCGGAGCTTATCGACTGCGGTGCGAATCAGGCCATTCGTCAGCCGGGCATGTTCGGCTCGCATCCTTCGCAAACCCTTTCCCTGCCGCGCCCGAGCCAGGATATTCCTGCCCGTTGGCTGGTCTCGTCTATCGATAATGCGATGGGCAATGTGCACAGCGGTGGCGTCCACATCAACTGCCCGTTCGCGGAACCGCTGTACGGCGAAATGGACGAAACCGGCGCGGAATGGCAACAGGCGCTGGGCAACTGGTGGCAAAGCGACAAACCCTGGCTGCGTGAAAACCTGCATCTGGAAAGCGAAAAACAGCGCGACTGGTTCTTCTGGCGGCAAAAACGCGGGGTGGTCGTCGCCGGGCGCATGAGCGCTGCGGAAGGCAAGAAAGTGGCAGAATGGGCGCAGACTTTGGGCTGGCCGCTGATTGGCGATGTGCTGTCGCAAACCGGGCAGCCGCTGCCGTGCGCAGATTTGTGGCTGGGCAATGCAAAAGCGGTCAGCGAACTGGCACAGGCGCAAATTGTGGTGCAGCTTGGCAGCAGCCTGACGGGCAAAAGAGTCCTGCAATGGCAGGCGACCTGCGAACCTGATGAATACTGGCTGGTGGACAATTTGCCGGGAAGGCTTGACCCTGCCCATCATCGCGGGCGTCGTCTGGTGTGCGATATCGACCGCTGGCTGGAGCTGCATCCGGCAGAAACGCGCAAGAGCTGGAGCGTTGAGATCCCGCGTTTATCGGCTCAGGCATGGCAAGTAGTGGAAGCCGAGCGTGAAGCGTTTGGTGAAGCGCAGTTTGCTCACCGGATCAGTGATTATCTGCCTGAGCAAGGGCAGTTGTTTGTTGGCAACAGTCTCGTGGTGCGTCTGATTGATGCAATGGGTCAGCTTCCGGCCGGCTACCCGGTTTACAGCAATCGCGGGGCGAGCGGCATTGATGGCCTGATTTCCACCGCCGCTGGCGTACAGCGCGGCAGTGCAAAATCCACCCTGGCGATTGTGGGCGATCTTTCTGCATTGTATGACCTGAATAGCCTGGCGTTACTGCGTCAGGTTTCTGCGCCGCTGGTGCTGGTGGTGGTGAACAATAACGGTGGGCAGATATTCTCGCTGCTGCCGACGCCGGTAGAAGAGCGGGAACGCTTTTATACCCTGCCGCAAAACATTCATTTCGAGCATGCCGCGCAAATGTTTGACCTTCGCTACCATCGCCCGGAAAGCTGGGCGGCGCTGGACGATGTGATGAGCAACGCCTGGCGTCAACCGGTCACCACGGTGGTCGAGCTGGTGGTGAATGACACCGATGGCGCGCAAATGCTGCAACACTTGTTGGCGCGGGTCAGCCAGCTATGACGCTCCACGCCGTGGCGCAGGCTGGCGATGCGGATAAACCCTGGCTGGTTTTTCTGCACGGTTTTTCCGGTGATTGCCGGGAATGGCAGTCCGTTGGCGAAAGCCTTAGCAAACATTCCAGGTTGTATGTCGATTTGCCCGGCCACGGCGGTTCGGCGGATATTTCTGTCAGCAATTTTGACGAAGCGTGTCGCGAACTGCAGGAAACGCTACTTAGTTACAACATACCAGATGGCTGGCTGATAGGGTATTCGCTGGGCGGCCGAGTGGCGATGTATGCCGCTTCGCAGGCAAAACTTGCGGGTATTCGTGGGCTGATTGTGGAAGGCGGGCATCCTGGGTTGCAGAGCGACGAGACACGAGTCGAACGCCTGCAATCCGACGCGCAATGGGCAAAACGCTTTCGCACTGAGCCGCTGGCGCAGGTCTTTGACGCCTGGTATCGCCAGCCTGTTTTTGCTTCTCTGACAGAGAAGCAACGCGCCGAACTGGTCGCCTTACGTGCGGACAACAACGGCCCACGGCTTGCCGATATGCTGCTGGCGACTTCGCTCGCGGTGCAGCCTGATTTACGCGCGGCGTTAAGCACGCGCGACTATCCTTTCTGGTACTTATGTGGTGAACGCGATGCCAAATTCCGTGCAGTAGCGGAAGGTCTGGCCGCGTCCTATCACCTTATCCCTAACGCCGGACACAACGCCCATCGGGAGGATCCCGCTGCGGTGGCCGCGTGTCTGGCACAGATTCTGAACGACTGACGACAGGACACACTATGATCTACCCTGATGAAAAAATGCTCTACGCCCCGGTTGACTGGCAGGACTGCTCCGAAGGTTTTGAAGATATCCGTTATCAGAAATCGTCTGACGGGATCGCCAAAATCACCATTAATCGCCCACAGGTGCGTAACGCGTTCCGTCCGCTGACCGTCAAAGAGATGATTCAGGCGCTGGCTGATGCGCGTTATGACGATAACGTCGGCGTGATAATCCTCACCGGCGAAGGCGACAAAGCCTTCTGCGCTGGCGGCGACCAGAAAGTGCGCGGCGATTACGGCGGATACCAGGACGACTCCGGTACTCATCACCTTAACGTGCTGGATTTCCAGCGTCAGATTCGCACCTGCCCGAAACCTGTTGTCGCCATGGTAGCGGGTTACTCCATCGGCGGCGGTCACGTGCTGCACATGATGTGTGACCTGACCATCGCAGCGGAAAATGCCATCTTCGGCCAGACTGGCCCGAAAGTGGGTTCTTTCGACGGCGGCTGGGGCGCGTCTTACATGGCTCGCATCGTCGGTCAGAAGAAAGCGCGTGAGATTTGGTTCCTGTGCCGTCAGTATGACGCGAAGGCCGCGCTGGACATGGGCCTGGTGAATACCGTGGTTCCGCTGGCGGATTTGGAAAAAGAAACCGTGCGCTGGTGCCGCGAAATGTTGCAAAACAGCCCAATGGCGCTGCGTTGTCTGAAAGCCGCACTTAACGCGGATTGCGACGGTCAGGCCGGTCTGCAAGAGCTGGCGGGTAATGCCACCATGCTGTTCTACATGACCGAAGAAGGGCAGGAAGGTCGCAACGCCTTCAACCAGAAACGTCAGCCTGATTTCAGCAAATTTAAACGGAATCCGTAATGCGTAAAGCCCAGGTGTACCGCTGGCAGATCCCAATGGACGCGGGAGTGGTTCTGCGCGAGCGGCGTTTGAAAACCCGCGATGGGCTGTTTGTCTGGTTGCGCGAAGGCGAGGCCGAAGGCTGGGGCGAAATCTCGCCCTTGCCGGGGTTTAGTCATGAGACGCTGGACGAGGCGCAGGCGGCAACGGTCGCCTGGGTTAACGCATGGCGACAGGGCGAAGATAGCGCGTTGCCAGACATCCCTTCCGTGGCCTTTGGTTTGAGCTGTGCCGTGGCGGAGCTTAATGGTGAATTGCCCCAGGAAGCGGATTACCGTGCGGCACCGCTCTGTACGGGCGATCCAGATGAGCTGTTTGCCGTGCTGGAAGCGATGCCCGGTGAGAAAGTGGCGAAGGTGAAAGTAGGGCTGTGGGAAGCGGTGCGAGACGGTATGGTAGTGAATTTGCTGCTTGAGGCCATTCCCGATCTCTCTCTACGTCTTGATGCCAACCGTGCCTGGACGCCGCTGAAAGCGCAGCAGTTCGCAAAATACGTTAATCCTGATTATCGCTCGCGCATCGCTTTCATCGAAGAGCCTTGCAAAACTCGCGACGACTCACGAGCGTTTGCGCAGGAAACCGGCATTGCGATTGCCTGGGATGAAAGCCTGCGTGAAGCTGATTTCACCTTCACCGCCGAAGCGGGTGTTAAGGCTGTGGTTATCAAGCCAACGCTCACCGGCAGTTTGCAAAAGGTTCGCGAGCAGGTGGCCGCGGCACAGGCGCAAGGCTTAACGGCGGTGATCAGTTCTTCGATTGAGTCGAGCCTTGGCCTTACACAGCTGGCGCGAATCGCTGCGTGGCTGACACCGCAAACGATGCCGGGGCTGGACACGCTAAGCCTGATGCAGGCGCAATTACTGCGCCGCTGGCCGCAAAGCGAATTGCCGTGCCTGACGCGGGAGAGCCTGGAACCGCTGCTATGATTTTTCAGGACTGGCCGTGGCGACACTGGCGCGCCGTTCGTCCGCAGGCGATTGCGCTGCGTCTGGGTGAGGAACGCCTGAACTGGCAGCAGCTTTGTCAGCGTATTGATGCGCTGGCTGGTGGGCTTGCCGAGCAGGGCGTTTCCGCTGGTGACGGTGTTTTACTGCGTGCTTATAACAATCCGCAAACGCTGCTTGCGTGGCTGGCGCTGCTACAGTGCGGCGCTCGCGTGTTGCCAGTAAATCCTCAGTTGCCGCGTGAGCTGGTGGCTGCCTTGCTCCCGCAGTTTTCTTTGCGCCATGCTTTAGTGCTGACGGAAGAAGCCCCTTTTGACACGTTAGCCGCTTTATTCCTTCAACAAAGCAGTGTGACGCCAAACTTCACCTGGCCGTCCGACCATCTGGCAACCATGACGCTAACTTCCGGGTCGAGCGGCTTGCCAAAAGCCGCTGTGCATACGTTTGAAGCGCATCTTGCCAGCGCAGAAGGCGTGCTGGCGTTGATGCCTTACGCTGAAGATGATGACTGGTTGCTGTCGTTACCTCTGTTTCATGTTTCCGGCCAGGGCATTCTCTGGCGCTGGCTGCTGCGCGGTGCGCGTCTGACGGTGCGTGAACATATGCCGTTGGCACAGATGCTGGAAGGGTGCACTCACGCTTCGCTGGTGCCAACACAGCTTTGGCGGCTGCTGCATGAGGAACAAACGCTTTCACTCAAGACGGTGCTTCTTGGTGGCGCGGCCATCCCGGTTGAGCTGGCGGAACAGTCGCGTGCTCGCGGAATACGCACGTTTTGTGGTTACGGTCTGACGGAGTTTGCTTCCACGGCTTGCGCGAAGGAAACGGACGGTGAAGCCGATGTCGGTTCGGCATTGCCGGGGCGGGAAGTGAAAATCGTCGACGGTGAGATTTGGCTGCGAGCCAAAAGCATGGCTGCCGGTTACTGGCGTGACGGTGGGCTGGTGCCGCTGACCAATGCCGAAGGCTGGTTTGCGACACGCGATCGCGGCGAACTGTGTGAAGGACGATTAACAGTGCTTGGGCGCATGGACAATCTGTTTTTCTGCGGCGGCGAAAGCATCCAGCCGGAAGCCGTGGAGCGGGTGATTGTCACTCATCCCGATGTTGAACAGGTGTTCATCGTGCCGTTGGAAGATGCGGAATATGGCCAGCGTCCGGTGGCAGTTATCGAAGGGCGTGAAGGGTTTGAGGTAGAAAGTATGCCCGAGTGGGCGAAAGACAAGCTGGCGCGGTTTCAGCAGCCGGTGTACTGGCTACTGCTGCCTGCCAGCCTGAAAACCGGCGGGATTAAAATTTCCCGCCGGGCGTTACAGGAGTGGGTCAACGCCTCGTTGCGCGGCTAGTTGGCCTCCGCCGTGGTTTTCCGCTGGCGCTTGCGTATCACACGCAGCACCGGCGGGATCACAATGACCGCAATCGCCATCACCAGCAGCGTTTTCGCCACGCCGCTTTCCCACAGAATGTTCATGCTGCCGTTGCTGATAGACAGCGCGCGGCGCAGGTTCTGTTCCAGCATTTCTCCCAGCACGAAGCCAAGGATTAACGGCGACATCGGGAAGTGCATCTTACGCAGGATGTAGCCGAATACCCCAAGCCCAACCATCAACACCAGGTCGAAAGTGGTGCTGTGAACCGCATACACGCCCACGGCGGAAACGGCGGCAATTGCGGGCACCAGGAACCACAGCGGGATAGTCAACATGCGGGTGAACAGGCCAATCAGCGGAATGTTCATGATAAGCAGCATCACGTTGGCAATCAGCAGCGCCGCAATCAGTCCCCACACAATGTCAGGCTGTTCAGTGAACATCGCAGGTCCTGGCGTGATGTTATAGAGCGTCAGCGCACCCATCATCACTGCTGTTGTGCCGGAACCGGGTACGCCGAGCGTCAGCATCGGGATAAACGAGCCGCAGGCTGAAGCGTTGTTCGCTGCCTCCGGGGCCGCTACACCGCGAATATCGCCTTTGCCGAAGCTGTCGCTGTTGCCGCTGATTTTCTTCTCAGTCATGTAGGTGATGGCGCTGGCGATGGTCGCGCCTGCGCCAGGCAACACGCCGACAAAGAAGCCAATCACCGAAGAACGCAGCGTCGTGCCCGCGCACTGCGACGCTTCTTTGAAGTTGAACAACATGCGCCCGGTTTTGCGAACCAGCGTTTTGCCGCCGCTGGTGCTTTCCAGCATCAGCAGGATTTCAGACACCGAGAACAGGCCGATAACCACCACAATAAACTGCACGCCGTCGGACAAATGGACACTGTCGAAAGTGAAGCGATATACCCCGGTGTTGGCATCAACGCCCACCGTCGCCAGGCCCAGTCCGATCAACGCCGCCAAAAAAGATTTCAGCGGATTTTGCGCCATCATGCTGCCGAGGCAGGCGATAGCAAATACCATCAGGGCAAAGTATTCCGCCGGGCCAAACGCCAGCGACCACTGCGCCAGCGCCGGGGCAAACAGAATGATGCCCATAATGGCGATCATCGAGCCCATAAATGAGCTGACGGCTGAAATCGACAACGCCACGCCGCCGCGCCCTTGCTGCGCCATCGGATAACCGTCAAGCGCGGTCATGATGGCTGCCGCATCGCCGGGCACGTTTAGCAGAATGGACGAGATACGCCCGCCATATTCGCAGCCGATATAGACCGTTGCCAGCAAGATCAGCGCTGATTCCGCAGGCAGGTGTAAAGCGAAAGCCAGCGGCAGCAGAATGGCCACGCCGTTAATCGGGCCAAGCCCGGGCAGTAATCCGACGATGGTGCCGACGAAGCAGCCAATCAGCGCGATCGCCAGGTTTTCCGGGGTCATCGCCACGGCGAACCCCTGTGAGAGATAAATCCAGGTATCCATCGAAATCTCCGTCAGTTCAGCCACGCGCCGAGAGGAAGGGTGACGTCCAGTAGCCTGTCAAAGGCGTACCAGAGCAGAAGGCCAAGCACCGCGCCAGACATGCCCGCCGCAGGCAGCGTTGCGCCAAACAGCATGCCGATGATGGCGGTCAGGATCGCCGTCGCCAGCGGGAAGCCGAGCCACTCAAAACCCCAGGCGTACATCAGCAGCACAATCACCATCACCACCAGCCGTTGCAGCACTTTGTGGTGCGGCCATTCCACGGCATCCGGACGGCGTAACAGCAGGGCCACCGAACAGAACACCATCAGGCTGATAATGCCGAGCGGGAAGGGGCGCGGCCCAACCGGTTCATAGCTGTATTCGCTGTGGAGTTGCCAGGCCACCAGCAGGCCGCCGAGGCACAGCAGCAGCCAGATCCCGGCAAAAATACGATCGCTCATCATGGCCTCCGGCTTATTTGGCGAGGCCAAAATATTTTGCCTGCTCGCGATATTCAGTGACCTGCTGCTTCACGTAAGCGTCGAGCTCTTTGCCGTTCATATTGAATTCAAACAGCCCGCGCAGGTCGCGTTGCTGCTTAAATTCTTCGGTCTGCTGCAGTTTCTGGAAAGTGTCCACCCACCAGGCGTACTCGGCATCGCTGACTTTTGGCCCGACGTAGAAGCCGCGAATGATCGGCCAGACCAGGTCATAGCCTTGCTCTTTGGCTGTTGGCACATTGGCTAACTGGCCCGGCAGACGGTTCTCTGAAAACACGGCCAGCACGCGAATTTTGTCGCCTTGCAGATAAGGCACCATCTCGCTGAGATCGCCGGAAACCGCCTGTACATGATTGCCCATCAGTGCCGTCACCGGTTCGCCGCCGCCTTCAAAGGCCACATAGCGCATCTTGTGTGGGTCGACTTTTGCCTGTTGTGCCAGCTTCGCCGCTTTCATCCAGTCCTGGCTGCCGATGGACGCGCCCGCCCCAATCACCACTTTATTGGGATCTTTTTCCATCGTGGTGAGCAGGTCTTTCAGCGATTTCCACGGCGAGTCATTTCGCACGGCGATCATGCCGTAATCGGTGCCGACACTCGCCAGCCAGCGCACGTCGTCAACGTTATAACGGCCAAATTTGCCCTGAGACAGATTGAGCAGCGAGCCGCCGGAAAACGCCACCACCGTGCCGGGTTCCCCTGGGCGCTGGGCAACAATTGCGTTATAAGCGACAGCCCCAACGCCGCCCGGCATATAGGTCACACGCATTGGTTTCTCAATCGCGTGTGTTTCCATCAGGCTCACCTGAATCAGCTTGCAGGTGAGATCAAAGCCGCCGCCGGGTTTCGCTGGGGCGATACATTCGGTGCGCTCTGGCGCTTCCACCGCCAGAGCATTTGCGCTGCTAAGCAGCAGGGCAGAAGTGACCAGAGTACGAAGGATCTGTTTTTTCATTTTGTAGCCTCACGCCGGATGACCGGGAGTGTGTGGGTTGAGGTTTTTTCTGATTATGTGAACCCCACATGTAGCGGTTCAGTTGCGTGATTGTTAAAACAGTAACCTTTCATTTCCCTTTCAATCGGCCTCTAACTTTACAGGATGTGATATGCGTCTCTTATTAGCGGAAGATAACCGTGAGCTGGCTCACTGGCTGGAGAAAGCGCTGGTGCAGGGCGGATTCGCTGTGGATTGCGTGTTTGATGGCAAAGCCGCCGATCACCTGCTGCAAAGTGAAACCTACGCGTTAGCCGTGCTCGACATCGGTATGCCCGGGCTTGATGGCCTGGAAGTGGTACAGCGTTTGCGAAAGAGAGGGCAAACACTTCCTGTGCTGTTGCTGACGGCACGCAGCGCCGTGGCAGAACGAGTGATCGGCCTGAATGCCGGAGCAGATGACTACTTACCTAAACCGTTTGAGCTGGAAGAGCTGGATGCAAGGCTGCGCGCACTGTTGCGACGCAGTGAAGGGCAAGTGCAGGAGAAGCAGCAGCTTGGTGAACTGTCGCTGCATGATGACGGTTATTTTTTACTGAAAGGCCAGACGCTGGCGCTTACGCCTCGGGAACACGCCTTGCTGACGGTGCTGATGTATCGCCGCACACGCCCTGTTTCGCGCCAGCAGCTGTTCGAACAGGTGTTCAGTCTTAACGACGATGTCAGCCCTGAAAGCATTGAACTCTACATCCACCGCTTACGCAAAAAGCTTCAGGACAGCAATGTGCGCATCACCACGCTGCGCGGCCTGGGCTATGTGCTGGAGCGCGGCGATGAAGTGGCGTAAACCGCAATCACTCTATTCTCAACTGCTGCTGTTTCTGGGTTTGCCGATGTTGCTGCTTTGGGCGCTGTCGGCGTTTAACAGCTACGTGAGTGCGCTTCAGGCGGCAACGCAGGCTTACGATCGTACGCTGCTTTCCTCGGCTCGCACGATTTCTGAACGGCTCGAAGTCAGCGAGGGCAAGCTGAAGGTCAATGTGCCGTGGGTGGTGCTCGACAGCTTTGAGCTGAACATGAATGACCGCCTGTATTACAAAGTGGTCGACCCGACAGGAAAGGTGATTTCAGGTTACGGCGACTTGCCCGCGATGCCCCCTTCGACTTCCCGAACGTCACTCTATCCGGCACTGGCCTGGTTTTATCACACCCAATTTCACGGACAGGCGATCCGTGTAGCAAAGCTATTGCAGCCCATAAACGAAGGCGGCATTAGCGGAATGGCGGAAATTTATGTGGCGGAAACGCTGCAATCCCGACGCTATCTGGCTCATCAGTTGCTGCTTTCCTCGCTGACGACTCAGGGCATGTTGGTGCTTTTTACGCTTGTTCTCGCGGGCTGGTTGCTGCGCCGGGTGTTACGCCCCATGCGCCGCCTTTCCGGGATAATGGTGCGCCGTGAACCGGGCTTGCTCACGCCTCTTCCGGAGCTTTTACCCTGGTCGGAAACGCGCTTATTGATAGTGGCTTTTAACCGTTATTTAGAGCGGCTGCGCGGGCTGCTTTCCCGTCAGGAGCGCTTCAGCGCAGACGCTTCGCATCAACTCAAAACCCCGCTGGCGATCCTCAAAACGCAGGTGTCAGTAGCGTTAGCAAGCCAGGACCCGAAGGTATGGCGCGAGAGCTTGCAAGGCATGAGCGCCACGCTGGATAACACGATTTCGCTGACTGAGCGCTTATTGCAACTTTCCACCGTGAAGCAGAAAGAGCAGGGCGATCGTCAGTTCGCAGCGACGGATTTGCGAGAAATAGTGCAACAATCCTGTTTTTCCCGGCTGGCTCAAGCCAGAAGCAAACAGATAGATTTGGGCTATGAAGGCGAACAACAGACTGTTTTGGTGGAAGGCGATGCGCTATTGCTGGGCGAACTGTGCGCCAATCTGCTGGATAACGCGCTGAAATACACGCCAGCGGGCGGCACGGTGACCGTCACTCTACAGCGAGAGGGCGATGCGGTATTGCTGGACGTGGAAGACAGCGGGCCCGGCATTGAAGACGGACAGGCCAGTCAGGCGCTACAGCCGTTTCAGCGACTCGATAACGTGGGTGATGCCATCGGTGCAGGAATTGGCCTGGCGTTGGTCAACGATATCGCTCGCCTGCATCGTTCTCATCCCCAACTTAGCCGTAGTGAAACGCTGGGCGGGCTTCGTGTCAGAATTCGCTTGTTGTCGGCAAATTAATTCCTGATTGATGAGGAGCCCTCAGAAATTTAGTGCATATGAGAGCAGTAGTGGAATCGTTCCGTTCACTATGACTCCACTGCTACTCTGTTATCCCCGCTGCGGTGAACGTGCTAAGGGAATTCACCGCCATCCCCTTACATTATTCGGCCCATCCATGGGCCTCACCCCTTCGGGGCCAGCGCAAGCGCTGTTCAAATTTGTTCCCGACAAATTTGTCCCGGCTCCCGGCAAAAGAAAATCGCCGCTTCACGGAACCTCAACCTTCAGCAACTGGCTAATCGGGTCGGGCGAGATGCATGGTATTCGCCCCATCCCTGGGGCTCACCCCTTCGGGGCCAACGCAAGCGTTGTTCAAAATCGTTCCCGACGATTTTGTCCCTGTAAGTCACGCCCTCAGCCCGCATCCATGCGGGCTGCCCCGGCCAGTCGCTGAAGGTTGAGGCGATTTTCAGCCGGACTCAACATCAAGGTCAAAACCAGGGTCAAAACCTCTGTTCCATTAGCTGAGGTGGGCACTGGTGTTGGTCCCCGCTGAAACCGCCGAGCTGACGACCAGATGACAAGGTCAGGCCGCCATGGATGGCGGACTGAGGCGAAATGAGACATGGACGTCGAGTCGAGCCGACCTTAGGCAGCTGGTTGTCAGGGAGGGGAGTGCAAAGCACCGGTTTCATTCGCGGGGTCGCAGGGATTGTTAAGGGAGCCGCGAGAGGCTCCCTTAACCCGTTCACGTGCTGCGAAAGTTAAGGTGACTGTAAGTCATAAAGTGAACGGAACAGTGCGCTGCACGGCATCAGTGGAAAATGAGGGAGACATCAACCCTGATTGACACCATTTCAGGTAGCAACTGGTTACAGAACTGTTGTAAATAGCCCTTTTAGTTCATTGATTCTCTGGCATTCAACAGTACAATTCTGCTGTTTTGCGCGATTTATTACTTTCTGTTTGCTGGAACGTTAAAAAATGAAAAAAAGTATCATGTCAGGACTGTTCGGGCTGCTGTTTGTGTCAGCAGCGGCGAACGCAATCAGCATCAGTGGTCAGGCGGGTGAGCATTACACCAACCTGGGCGTCGGTTTTGGAACGGAATCCACCGGTCTTGCTCTCAGCGGTGACTGGACGCACAGCGACAACGACGGCGACGTGGCCGGAATTGGCCTGGGCCTTAACATTCCGCTTGGACCTTTTATTGCCACCGTCGGCGGTAAAGGTATTTACACCAATCCGAACGATGGCGATGAAGGTTATGCGGCAGCCGTTGGCGGTGGTCTGCAGTGGCAGATTGGCGACAGCTTCCATCTGTTCGGCGAGTACTACTACTCTCCGGATTCGCTCTCCAGCGGTATCGACAGCTACCAGGAAGCCAATGCGGGTGGCCGCTGGACTATCATGCGTCCCATCAGCATTGAAGCCGGTTACCGTTATCTCAGCCTGGCGGGCAAAGATGGCAACCGTGATAACACCATTGCGGATGGCCCGTACGTTGGCGTAAGCGCGGGATTCTGATCCTCTGGCGCGGCATCCGTCGCGCCTGTTTGCCCTTTCTCCGCACTCCGTTATAGTAAATCGTCCTCTTCTTCAGGAGAAAACGATGATAAACGTGGAGATGCTGTCCACCGGCGACGAAGTGCTGCAGGGTCAAATCATTGACACCAATGCGGCGTGGCTTGCCGATTACTTTTTTAGCCAGGGATTGCCCTTAATTCGACGTAATACCGTCGGTGACAGCCTTGAGTCACTGGTTTCCGTGCTGCGTGAACGCAGCCAATTTGCAGATATTCTGATCGTCAACGGCGGGCTTGGGCCGACCAGTGACGATCTCAGCGCGCTCGCGGCCGCCACCGCAAAAGGTGAAGCGTTGGTGTTGCACGAAGAGTGGCTCAGCCATATGGAGCGCTTCTTCACTGAACGCGGCAGAGTGATGGCGCCAGGCAATCGTAAACAGGCCGAAATCCCTGCCAGCGCAGAGCTCATCGACAACCCTGTCGGCACCGCCTGTGGTTTTGCGGTAAAGCTTAATCGCTGCCTGATGTTCTTCACCCCGGGCGTGCCTTCAGAATTTAAAGTGATGGTGGCACAAGAAATTGTTCCGCGTTTGCGCGAACGCTTCACGCTGCCGGAACCGCCACTATGCCTGCGTTTGACCACGTTTGGCCGCTCAGAAAGCGACCTCGCTCAAAGCCTTGACCCTCTCGAATTACCCCCAGGTGTGACCATGGGTTACCGCTCGTCGATGCCCATTATTGAACTCAAACTGACGGGGCCTGCTTCTGAGAAAGAAGCGATGCTGAAGCTGTGGCCGGAAGTGCAGTGCGTGGCAGGTGAAAGCCTGATTTTTGAGGGAACGGAAGGGCTTCCCGCGCAAATCTCTCGTGAGCTGCAGGAGCGAAAACTGGGGCTAACGATTAGCGAGCAGTTCACCTCCGGGCTGATTGCTTTACAGCTTGGTCGTGAAAACGCGCCGCTGCTGGCAAGCGAAGTGGTGCCCTCGCAGGAAGAAACTCTGGCGCAGACGGCCCACTGGATAGCGGAACGTCGCACCAAGCACTTCGCTGCATTGGCGCTGGCCGTTAGCGGTTTTGAGCAGGAACACCTTAATTTTGCGCTGTCGACGCCGGAAGGCACGCATGCGCTGCGGGTGAAATTCATCACTTCTCGCCATAGCCTGCAAACCCGGCAGGAAGTGTGCGCCATGATGGCGCTCAACATTCTGCGCCGCTGGCTCAATGGCAAGCCGATTGCCAGCGATCACGGCTGGATTAACGTCGTCGAGAGTCTGTTCCTGCCGTAATGCCTTGTTGGCGTGTCGGGCCTCCGGCACGCTGACAGTCCAGCCTGTTGTACTTCTCAGAAATTATTCCGTGCGCTGTCTCCCATTTTAATCTCATAAAATGTTCAACCTGCTGGACGCTCGCCAGACTTTGACCGTCTTCACACTTTGACTTGTCGTCAACCGTAACACTGATTCCAGTATTCAGGATTGGAGTCCAGTATGTTGGAATCAAGCAAGGTCCCCGCGTTGACCCGCGCGATTGAAATTCTCGACCTGATTGGTCGTATTGGCCCGTGCAGTGCCGCGACGATCATCGACGAACTCGGCATTCCCAAAAGCACCGCTTATCTGCTGCTGGGGGAACTGAAAAAACAGCGTTTTCTGCGCATCGATAACCGTGACAACTACTGTCTGTGGACCCGACTGGTCGAACTGGCAGGGCACGCCCTCGGCAAAATGGACTTGCGCGAGCTGGCACGTCCTCGTTTGACACAGTTGATGGATGAGTGCGGATTGCTGTGTCACCTCGGCATCATCGATAACCAGAACGCTTACTACATCCTCAAGATTGAGTCGTCTTCCACCATCAGCGTGCGTTCCCATGAAGGCAAAAGCCTCTCGCTTAACCGTTCAGGGATTGGCAAATGCCTGTTGGCGTGGCAGCCCGAGAGCGTTCAGAGCGCCATCATTGCGACCCTCGACTGGCATCAGGCCACGCCGACAACCCTCACCACGCCGCAAGCCTTGCAGCAAGATCTCGCCCGCATTCGTGCCAGAGGCTGGAGCTTTGATAACGGCGAAGATTATCCCGATGTGCGCTGCGTGGCCGCCCCGGTATTCAACGCCAGTAATGAGCTGACGGCGGCGATTTCCGTGGTCGGCACTCGGCTGCAAATCAACGACGACAATCGTGATTACCTCGCGGGCAAAGCCATTGCCTGCGCGAAAGATATTTCCCGTCTGTTGGGGTGGAAAAGCCCCCTCGAATGGCAAGCTTCATAACAAGGAGAACATCATGACCTTACCGAAAATTAAACACGTCCGGGCCTGGTTTGTGGGCGGAGCTACAGCTGAAAAAGGTGCGGGTGGCGGCGATTATCACGACCAGGGCGCGAATCACTGGATTGACGATCACATCGCTACGCCGATGAGTAAATACAAGCAGTATGAGCAATCACGCCAGTCGTTCGGCATCAACGTGCTCGGCACGCTGATTGTTGAAGTGGAGGCTGATAATGGGCAAACCGGGTTTGCCGTGTCCACCGCTGGCGAAATGGGCTGCTTCATGGTTGAAAAACACCTGAATCGCTTTATCGAAGGCAAGTGCGTGAGTGACATCAAGCTTATCCACGATCAGATGCTGAACGCGACGATGTTCTACTCCGGTTCGGGCGGCCTGGTGATGAACACCCTTTCCTGTGTGGATCTGGCGCTGTGGGATCTGTTCGGCAAAGTCACCGGACTGCCCGTTTACAAGCTGCTGGGTGGCGCGGTACGCGATGAAATTCAGTTCTATGCCACCGGTGCTCGCCCGGATTTGGCAAAAGAAATGGGCTTCATTGGCGGGAAAATGCCGACCCATTACGGGCCGCATGACGGCGATGCAGGCATTCGCAAAGATGCGGCCATGGTGGCGGAATACCGCGAGAAATGCGGCCCGGATTTCTGGCTGATGCTCGATTGCTGGATGAGTCAGGACGTGAACTACGCCACCAAACTGGCCCACGCCTGTGCGCCGCACAACCTGAAGTGGATTGAGGAATGCCTGCCGCCGCAGCAGTACGAAGGCTATCGCGAGCTGAAGCGCAATGCGCCTCCGGGAATGATGGTGACCAGCGGTGAGCATCACGGCACGGTGCAATCTTTCCGCACGCTTTCCGAAACGGGCATCGACATTATGCAGCCGGATGTTGGCTGGTGTGGCGGGTTAACTACGCTTGTCGAGATTGCCGCCATTGCGAAATCTCGCGGTCAACTGGTGGTGCCACACGGCTCGTCGGTGTATTCGCATCACGCCGTCATCACCTTTACCAACACGCCGTTCAGCGAATTCTTGATGACCAGCCCGGATTGTTCAACGCTGCGTCCTCAGTTTGATCCGATCCTGCTGGATGAACCGGTACCGGTGAACGGCCGGATGCACAAAAGCGTGCTGGATAAGCCTGGCTTCGGGGTGGAACTGAACCGCGACTGCAATCTGAAACGTCCTTATAGCCACTAAACCCGCTAGCGCCACGGGATGCCGTGGCGCAAATTTCCTGAGGATAACGCAATGAATACCGCCCTGATTGAAAGCGTGGTAAAGAAAAACCGCGCGCGTTTGATCCCGTTCATGCTGGCGCTGTACGTGCTGGCTTTTCTGGACCGCTCGAACATCGGCTTTGCGAAAGAGACCTACCAAATCGACACCGGCCTCAGTAACGAGGCCTATGCGCTCGGGGCGGGGATTTTCTTTGTGGTATATGCCTTTCTCGGCGTACCGGCCAATCTGTTGATGCGTAAGTTTGGCGCCCGCTACTGGATTGGTGGCACCACGCTGTTATGGGGATTCCTTTCTGCGGCGATGGCGTGGGCCGATACCGAAGCCAAGTTTCTGCTGGTGCGTACGCTGCTCGGCGCAGCGGAAGCCGGGTTCTTCCCCGGAATGATTTACCTCACTTCCCAATGGTTCCCGCAACGCAACCGCGCCAGCATCATGGGCCTGTTTTACATGGGCGCACCGTTGGCGTTAACGCTGGGCTCACCGCTTTCAGGTGCTTTGCTGGAAATGCACGGTTTTATGGGACACCCTGGCTGGTTCTGGATGTTTGTGATTGAAGGCTTGCTGGCGGTGGGCGCAGGCGTGTTCACCTTCTTCTGGCTGGACGATTCCCCACAGCAGGCTCGCTTTCTGACGCAAGAAGAAAAACAGGCCTTGTCGCAGCAGCTTGCCAGCGAAGAGCAAACGAAAGTGACCTCAAAACTGAGCGACGCCATCCGTATTGGGCGCGTCTGGCAACTGGCGATGATTTATCTCTGCATCCAGGTGGCGGTGTATGGGCTGATTTTCTTCCTGCCGACTCAGGTTGCCGTGCTGCTCGGAACCAAAGTGGGTTTCTACGCCTCGGTGATCACCGCGATCCCTTGGGTGTTTGCGTTACTGGGCACGTGGCTGATCCCGCGTTATTCCGATCGTACCGGTGAACGTCGCAAGATTGCTGCGTTTACTTTACTGGCGGCAGGTATCGGGATTGGCGTGTCCGGGCTGGTTTCGCCGGTGTTGGCCATCGCAGCGCTTTGCGTGGCGGCCGTTGGTTTTATCGCGGTGCAGCCCGTTTTCTGGACGATGCCGACACAGTTACTTTCTGGCACCGCGCTGGCCGCAGGGATTGGTTTCGTGAACCTGTTTGGCGCGGTTGGCGGGTTTATTGCGCCCATTCTGCGCGTGCAGGCTGAAACGTTATTTGCCAGCAACTCCGCAGGGCTGCTAACGCTTGCCGCGGTTGCCATCCTCGGTTCCATTTTGATTTTTTCGCTGCAGGTCGCAAAGCCCGCGGCACAACCTGACTCTGTAGTCCAATAAAGGATGACCATGAACACGATATTAGCGAATCCGTTTAAGGCAGCTTTACTGCGTGGAGAAACGCAGATTGGCCTGTGGCTGAGTTCCACCACGGCGTACATGGCTGAAATTGCGGCAACCTCTGGCTACGACTGGTTGCTTATCGACGGTGAACACGCGCCGAATACGATTCAGGATCTCTATCACCAACTGCAGGCCGTTGCGCCGTATGCCAGTCACCCGGTGATCCGTCCGGTAGACGACAATCGCAGCCTGATAAAACAGGTGCTGGATATCGGCACGCGAACGCTGCTGATTCCTATGGTGGAAAGTGCGGAACAGGTGAAAGCGATTGTCTCTGCTACTCGTTACCCGCCGTTGGGTGTGCGCGGTGTCGGGGCGGGTGTTGCTCGCGCTGCTCGCTGGGGGCGAGTCGAGAATTATATGGCTCAGGCCAATGATGAACTTTGCTTGCTGATTCAGGTGGAAACGAAAGCGGCGCTGGAGAACCTGGACGCGATTCTGGATGTTGAAGGCATCGACGGCGTTTTCATCGGCCCGGCTGATTTATCCGCCTCTTTGGGCTACCCCGATAACGCGGGTCATCCTGAAGTCCAGCAGGTCATCGAGCAAAGCATCAAACGCATTCGCGCGGCGGGCAAAGCAGCGGGGTTCCTTGCTGTCGATCCAGAGATGGCAAAGAAATGCCTTTCATGGGGGGCGAACTTTGTCGCGGTGGGCGTGGACACGATGCTGTATACCGAAGCGCTGGATAAGCGGCTGGCGCAGTTTAAGTCTTTACCCGCCGCGGGGGACTCGAAGGGGAGCTACTAGGTTAACGCCTGAGCCAGCAAGGAAATGGGGTGTTCACAACGCAGGCTGGTGGACATCTCAATTTGCCATTTGCAGGTTTCGCAGTCAGTTATCACCAGGTCCGCGCCGCTCTCCTCTATCTGACGGAACAGCGGCGCGCCAATCGCCTGCGAGGTGCTGTAATTTTCGGACTTAAAGCCGTAAGTTCCTGCGATGCCACAGCATTGCGAATCCAGCACCATCACTTCCAGTTCCGGGATCTGACGCAGCAGTTCGAGGGTGTAAATCGCCCAGCCCATTTTCTCCATATGACACGGCGTGTGATAAATCACTTTTAACGGCAGATGGCGCAGCGGCAGGGTTTTGCCGGCGTCTGTCTGCTTCCACAGCCAGCGGGTGGCAAGCTCAATGTCATTGCGCAGGTCGTGATTGTCGATATCCAGCAAATGCGGGTATTCGTCGCGCAGGGTAAAAGTGCAGGTCGAGGAGGTGGCGATGACTGGCCGCTGTTTTTCGACAATCGCCTTGCGCAGCGAAACGGTATTGGTCTGCGCCTGTTTACGTGCTTTATCGACAAAGCCGTTGGCAATCAGCGGCACGCCGCAGCACTTCTCTTTGTCCAGTAGTTGCACGCCCGTGCCCATCGCATTCAGCACGGTAATTAAGTCTTTGCCTAGTTGTGGGTTGTTGTAGTTAACGTAGCAACCGTGGAAGAAAGCGACCTGATCGGCATACTGAGCCTGCTGTTTTGCCACACTGCGATACCAGCGACGGAAGGTACCAAAGCCGTACTTCGGCAACTGGCGGCGGTGGTCGATTTTCAGAGCAACATCCAGCAGTTGGCGCACGGGTTTCAAACTCGTTGTGGCGTTGACGATGGGTGCAAACGGGGTGGAGAGCGAGCCCATCAAATCGGTATGGCTGAGCACGGCATCACGCAGCGTGGGTTTGCTCTGGCTGTGCTGAGCGCGAGCGCGCTGGATGATATCGCCAATGTTGACGTCAGAAGGGCAGGCCACCTCGCATCGCTTGCAGTTGATGCAGTATTTAAGCGCTTCGTCGTACAGCGTCGGGTCTTTTAATCTCAGGCGTTCACCGTCCGGCCCGGCTTGTTTCGGGCCAGGATACTGAGGATTTACCCGACTGACCGGGCACGCGGTAGTGCAGACCGTGCATTTGATGCAGCTTTCAAACCGGGTGTCGCTCATGGCTGTTCTCCTGCAAGGTCAAGAATTTGTTGGGCTGCGTGCAGCGCGGTGACGGCGCTCACGCCTCCGCCACAGCCCTCAGCGATGGCATCAAAACCCCCGAGAACGCCGCCAATCGCAAACACATTCGCGAAAGGCTGACCGTTGAGCGAAGGGCGCAACGTGGCATCCGTTTTCACGCCAAAGCGCTGCCAGGGTTGTGGGGTGAAGAAGTCACGTCGATACCAGCTGTCGCGCGGCAGGGTTTGCAGAATATCTAAACCCATCACCGGTTCCGTAACACCTTCGCGGCTGGCAATCAGCCCGTTGCTGAAGAAGCTGCCGCTGGCGAGAACGGCAAACCGGGTGCGTAAGGGGATTTCTGCATGATTACGGGTCATGATCGCGCTGACTTTTCCGTCTTCACAGACAACTTCCCGCACGGCATCACCCGCGAGCCATACACCGCCTTGCTTCACAAACTGGCGCTGTAAGGTATCGTGCAATTTGAAACCGGGCACGGAGGGCGGCAGCGTTGGGATTAACGCCAGTGGGCAGGAGAGCTTTTCATTCAGCCATTGCCAGAGCCTGTCGTCCTGCAAGCCAAAACAGGCGGGAAGCAGCAGCTGATCGTACTGTTTTGCCATCGGTTCCAGAGCGTCGAGCAAGGCATCCCACTGCGAACCGTCATCAAGCAGACGCGCAAGAGTGACTGAGCGGAATTCCGAGGCGTTATCTCGCAGAGCATCCAGTGCGGGCAGGGTTATCTCCAGCGCATCGGCCTCGATACCCGTTTTTCGTAACGAGGCGGCCGCCAGATGAGGCTCGAAATCGACAAATCCGCTGAAGCCGACGACAGCGATTTTGTTCCCGATAAGCGGCTCGCGGGCAACTTCCTGCGGAGTCAGCCAGGCTTGCCGCGTTGTGCCCAGCGGGGTAATTCGCTGATGAGGTTGTGTGAGGTTGCCGTGCATGGCAATGCCGGGTTCTGCCAGCATCTGTTCCGTTTGCTGGGCATAAGCCAGCACTAGCTCGGGGCCTAAAAGGCTGTAAGGATGGTTTGGCTCTTGCTCGGCGAGCGTTTTCAGTGCGCTGGCAAGATTGCCTGAGTGATTCAGCAAATCCAGCGAGCCAGAGGAAAAGTGCAGGCCGCTTTGTCCGCGGCTGATGATGGCGCAGCGCAAGCCTTGCTGGCTGAGCCTTATGCCGCACAGCAGCCCGGCCAGGCCACCGCCAATAATCACCGTATCAAATTTCATCCTGCTGCTCCTTTTCCAGCCCGCACAATCCTTGCCATACCCAACGGGTAAATTCACTTTCACGTAAGGCGTCGCCCCAGGCGATGGGTTCGATTCCCTTCCAGCGTTCGTTCAGAAATTCTGAGAGTTGGTTAAGAGACTGGGCAGGCGTGGTCACCTGATAGCGGTTCAGCAGAGCTGTCGCGCGACAGGCGCAGAGTTCGCCCTGACAGGTACCCATGCCGACGCGGGTACGACGCCGTAAATCGAGTAAATTTTTCACCCCGAGATTTTCTATCGCGTACTGCACTTCGCCTGCGGTGACCGCCTCGCATTCACAGACCAGGCTGCGGTGTAAGCGGGAATCGCCCAGCCAGTTTGGCGTTCTGTCGCCATGGCGATAGACCGCTGAACCGCGTAATGGCGCAGGCAAAGAAATCATGCGATTGAGCGTCTTTTCAGTGGTTTCACGCGAGCCGGGAAGGGCAACGCTGGCGGTAGTGCACGGCACGTTGTGGTTAAGCTTGCGGCAGACTGCATCGGTAGCCATTTCTGCCATCAGGCGATAGGTCATCAGCTTACCGCCAGTGATGGTGATAAAGCCTTCCAGGCCATCACGTTGAGCATGATCGAGCAGCACAATTCCGCGGCTGACGTTACGCCCGCTGGGATCGTCATCGCTGGCAACCAAAGGGCGCACGCCGCAATAGGCTCGCAGAATGCGGGTTGTAGCGATCGCAGGCGAGAGCTTTTTACCTTCGCGCAGCAATGTATCGACTTCAGCTGCGGTGACACGGTTATCATCGATATCACGGTAATCAATGTGTGTGGAAGTGGTACCAATCAGCGAGATGGTGTCGCCGGGCACCAGAATGTCGGCATCGGCGGGTTTACGGCAGCGGTTTATCACGTGCTGGTTGATACGATGATCGAAGATAAGCAGCGATCCTTTGGCCGGGAACATCCGCACCTTTAGATCGGCATATTCCGCAATTCGCTGGCCCCAGATACCCCCTGCATTCACCACTATCGAGGCATAAATCTTCACGCTGGCCTGGTGCTGACGATCCCAGACGGTAGCCCCGCAGACCCTGTCGCCCTGGCGTATCAGGCCGGTGACTTCGCAGCCTGTTAACACCACTGCGTCGTGTTCGCGTGCATCCAGCATATTGGCGGCGGTTAACCGAAACGGATCGACTGTGCCATCTGGCACTTTAACTGCACCAATAAGCGCCGGATTGACGGAGGGTTCCCATTGCCGCGCCTGAGTGGGCGTTAGCGGTTGGGCATGAATATCGGCTGCAAGGCAGGCCTCAATGAACGTGTGCTGATAGTCTAGCGAGTCTTCCGGCAGCGTAATAAACAGGCCGTCAGTCGCTTCGATGCAGTGATGGGCAATTTGCTTGAGGATGGCGTTTTCGGCGATGCACTCGCGCGCGGATTCGCTGTCGGTGACGGCATAACGAGCACCGCTGTGCAGTAAACCGTGATTGCGCCCGGTTGCGCCCGTGGCGATATCATCTCGCTCAACAAGCAGCGTTTTCAGGCCGCGAAGGGCGCAGTCGCGGGCAATGCCTGCGCCAGTGGCCCCGCCACCAATGATCAGCACGTCGGTTTCACGAGTTTCACAGAAAGGCATGACATTCCCTCGAAGTTCGATTTCTTCCATTTAGCCACAATGACACTGTGGTTTGTTTGATATCGAGCATATTCGAGCATAAATCGAAAATGAAACGTGATTTCGTGCTCACATTCGAGTTTTGTCATGGATGTGTAACATTATGTGCGTCATTTCACAGCATCAGGGCTACGCATTTCCTGGCATCCGCGCACACTGCAACTCATTAACCTGCTGGTTGGCCGCGAGGGAAAATCGGTTTGTAACAGCTGATGCAGGCAACGCTCCAGCAAGGCCAGTGGGCTGCCTTCTACCGGCGGATCGCGGGCAATCAGCGAAATATGGCGGTAAAACGCAGGTTCCAGCGCGACAGAATGAAGCGACGGATCCTGCGTTTTCAGCGTTAGCTCAGGCAATAAAGCGATACCCAATCCCTGACGAATAAAACTCAGCGCCGTTTCCGGATGGCTGAATTCGTAGTTAATCAGCGGAGTGATATTCCTTTCCTTAAACAGCGCCATGATTTTCATTTCATAGCGCCCTTTGCTGATAACCAGCGGTTCATTGACTAAATCTTCCAGCCGTACGGACGAGCGACGAGCAAAGGGATGTTGTTTTCCAACCACCACCATAAATTTATCTTTGTAGACCGGCACGGAATAAAGTTCAGGGGCCGAAAAATGCACAAACCCTGCATCTAATTGCTGCTGATGAAGTGACTCGATGATTTCTGCATTATCTGCTTCATGCGGAATAATTTTGATCTGCGGATGGTGAGTCTCAAAATAACGGACGATTTGCGGCAGCATACAGGCGCAGATACTGGGGAAGCAGCCAATACGCAGCGGGCGTACAGGGGCTGACTTTTCCTGCTCTGCCAGTTCGCGGATGGCGCTGACTTCGTGTTGCAATGTTCTCATACGGGCAACAATCCGTTCTCCTGCCGGCGTTAGCCGGGCCTCTTTTCGCCGTTCGCGTTGCAAAAGGGTGACGCCAAGTTCCTCTTCCAGCGCGGCAATGGCCTGGCTGACGGCAGATTGGGTCATAAAACGGCGTTTACTGGCTTCGGTGAAGCCGCCGAAATCGACGACCGCGAGCAGGGTTGCGATCTGAGTGAGTGTCATTAGGTTTATCTACTGGATAAAATTAAAAGGATTAATTTCACTAATATTACGGTGACGTGTAGGCTTTTCCGCGAGCTTCCTCACACAATCACTCCGCAAATCATTTGCATGGTTTATGTGTTCTGGATTTTTAATTTCAGGATGAATGTATAACTGCGCCGTATAAACAGGTTGTTGGATAATGAAAGAAAAACTCTGGACCCGGGATTTTTGGGCCGTCACGATCATTAGCTTCATCATTTTCTTCGATTTTTATGTCTTGTTGACCCTGTTGCCCCTCTATATTGCAGACAACCTGCATGCCGGTGCTAATAAGGCCGGATTGCTGGTGACGCTTTTTCTTGCCGCCGCCATTGTGGTGCGCCCTTTTGCCGGGCAATGGGTAGGAAAATATTCAAATAAAACGATTCTGATGCTCTCTTCTCTGGCTTTTTTTGCGGTGACTGCGTTGTATCCTTTGTGTCATTCGATAGAAGCATTGTTGCTGATTCGCGTGCTCCATGGTGCCACATTTGGTGTGATTACCACGGTCAAAGGGACCATTTCCGCACGCCTCATTCCAGCCTCCCGACGTGGGGAGGGCATCAGTTTTTTCTCTTTGGCGATGGGGCTTGCGATGGTCGTTGGGCCGTGGATTGGGCTTAATATGGCGCGCCATGCAGCGTTTATCCCCGCGTTCTGGCTCTGTACGGGTGTTTCATTTCTGACGCTTATTCTGGCCTGGGGGGTGAAAGTTCCGCCGCTGGTCAGTCATGCGGATGGCTCATCCTCAACGCTGACGATGGCAGCCATGTTTGATAAGGCGGCACTGCCATTTGCGCTGGTCACCTTCTTTATGACCTTTTCTTACGCTGGGGTTTCCGCATTTCTGGCTTTGTATGCCCGCGAGCTGGACATGCTGGCCGCTGCCAGCAACTTTCTGCTGTGCTACGCCGTGTGTCTGATGATTTGCCGCGCTTTCACTGGCAACGTGTTCGATAAAAAGGGGCCACGCTACGTGGTGTATCCTTGTCTGCTGGCTTTCACCCTGGGTCTGTTGGTGCTGGGTTATACCCACGGCAGCGTGATGATGGTGCTTTCCGGCGCGCTGATTGGCATTGGCTACGGTTCGGTGACGCCGATCTTCCAGACGCAGATCATCAGCTCGGTTGAACCCCATAAAATCGGGGTAGCGAATTCCCTGTTTTTCAATGCGATGGATGCCGGGTTGGCGATAGGGGCGTTCGCGATGGGGATGATCGTGGAAGGTGTCGGATATCGGGCAATCTATTTGCTTGGGGCGCTGTTAGTGGTGTTGGCGGGCGGTCTGTATACGATACAAATGAAAAAACACGGTGAGATGAAACGCTACTCAACGCATGAAATTCACTGACCGCTCGATTTACATCTCAATCTCGATATCGCCTTTGGCTTTACAGCAGCAGGGAAGAATGTCTCCCTGCTGGACAAAAGCCAGTGGTTCCATCAGCCAGTCAACCTGGCCGGAAACCAAGCGACAACGACACGATCCGCAGTAACCTTCACGACACTGAAACTCCACCGCCACATTGTGCGATTCCAGCGCCACCAGCAGAGAAGGGTGTTCTTCCTGGCACAGCACTTGTGTGCCAGTGATGCGAAGCGTAACGCGGCTCATCAGAGCTGGAAATTGCTCAGATCGTCGGCATCAACTTCAGAATCAATCTGACCGACCAGATAAGAGCTCACTTCTACTTCCTGTGGTGCGACCTGAACGTTGTCAGACACCAGCCAGGTGTTGATCCACGGGATTGGGTTAGAGCGAGTCTGGAACGGCAGGTCAAGACCGACAGCCTGCATACGGATGTTGGTGATGTACTCGATGTACTGACACAGAATGTCTTTGTTCAGGCCAATCATCGAACCGTCACGGAACAGGTATTCTGCCCACTCTTTTTCCTGAACGGCGGCCTGCACGAACAGGTCATAGCACTCTTGTTTGCACTCTTCGGCAATCACTGCCATTTCCGGATCGTCCTGGCCTGAACGCAGCAGGTTCAGCATGTGCTGAGTGCCGGTGAGATGCAGGGCTTCATCACGTGCAATCAGACGAATGATTTTGGCGTTACCTTCCATCAGCTTGCGCTCAGCAAATGCGAAGGAGCACGCAAAGCTGACGTAGAAGCGAATGGCTTCCAGCGCGTTCACGCTCATCAGACACAGATACAGCTTCTTCTTCAGCTCATGCAGATTCACGGTCACGGTTTTGCCGTTAACGGTGTGCGTGCCTTCACCCAGCAGATGCCAGTAGCTGGTCAGCTCGATCAGGGAATCGTAATAGTGGGAAATGCCTTCCGCACGTTTCTGAATCTGCTCGTTGGTCACGATGTCATCGAACACGGTCGCCGGATCGTTGACGATGTTACGGATGATATGGGTGTAAGAACGAGAGTGAATGGTTTCAGAAAACGCCCAGGTCTCTACCCAGGTTTCCAGTTCCGGGATGGAAATCAGCGGCAGCAGCGCTACGTTCGGGCTACGACCCTGAATGGAGTCCAGCAGCGTCTGGTATTTCAGGTTGCTGATGAAGATATGCTTTTCGTGGTCCGGCAGCGCCTGGTAGTCAATACGGTCGCGGGAGACGTCCACTTCTTCCGGACGCCAGAAGAAGGAGAGCTGCTTTTCGATCAGCTTTTCGAAGATGTCATATTTTTGCTGATCGTAACGGGCCACGTTAACCGGTTGGCCGAAGAACATCGGCTCCAGCAACTGGTTATTTTTCGTCTGTGAAAAAGTGGTATATGCCATGGAAGAGAGTCCTGTTGAGATTGTATTGCCCGGCGGCACTGCGTTGGCCGGGCCTACAAAAACGTAGGCCGGGTAAGCATCGCGCCACCCGGCAAATGTCTTAGATCTTACATGCGCCGCTTTCGCAGCCATCGTCCTGAATGGACGGTGCCAGATCGTCCTGAGCATCTTCTGCGCCATCACGGGTGTTGTGATAGTACAGGGTTTTCACGCCAAATTTATAGGCATTGAGCAGGTCTTTGAGCAGTTGCTGCATCGGCACTTTGCCAGACGGGAAGCGCGTTGGGTCATAGTTGGTGTTCGCCGAAATCGACTGGTCGATAAACTTCTGCATGATGCCGACCAGTTGCAGGTAACCGTCATTGTTCGGCATTTCCCACAGCAGCTCGTAACCCTTCTGCAGGTTTTCGTAATCCGGCACGACCTGACGCAGAATGCCATCTTTCGACGCTTTGATGCTCACGTGGCCGCGCGGTGGCTCGATACCGTTGGTGGCGTTAGAGATCTGCGAAGAGGTCTCCGACGGCATCAGGGCCGACAGCGTGGAGTTACGCAGACCGTGAGTTTTGATGGACTCGCGCAGGCCTTCCCAGTCGTAATGCAGCGGCTCGTTAACGATCGCATCCAGGTCTTTCTTGTAGGTGTCGATCGGCAGCACGCCTTTGGCGTAAGTGGTTTCGTTGAACCACGGGCACGCGCCTTGTTCTTTCGCCAGCTCGTTGGAGGCTTTCAGCAGGTAGTACTGAATCGCTTCGAACGTTTTGTGGGTCAGGTTGTTGCCGCTGCCGTCGGAGTAACGCTTGCCGTGCTTCGCCAGGTAGTAAGCGAAGTTAATCACACCGATACCCAACGTACGACGGCCCATCGCGCCACGTTTAGCGGCCAGAATTGGGTAATCCTGATAATCGAGCAGGGCGTCCAGTGCACGTACAGCCAGAATAGCCAGCTCTTCCAGATCGTCGAGGCTGTCGATAGCGCCCAGGTTAAACGCAGACAGCGTACACAGGGCGATTTCACCGTTTTCGTCGTTGACGTCATTCAGCGGTTTGGTTGGCAGGGCGATTTCCAGGCACAGGTTAGACTGGCGAACGGGCGCCACTACCGGGTCAAACGGGCTGTGTGTGTTGCAGTGGTCGACGTTCTGAATGTAGATACGGCCAGTGGAAGCACGTTCCTGCATTACCAGAGAGAACAGGTCTACCGCTTTAATGCGCTGCTTGCGGATGCTGTCGTCTTTTTCATATTTCACGTACAGACGCTCAAACTCGTCCTGATCGGCGAAGAACGCATCGTACAGACCCGGAACGTCAGACGGGCTGAACAGGGTAATGTCTTCCCCTTTGAGCAGGCGGGTATACATCAGTTTGTTGATCTGCACGCCGTAGTCCATGTGACGCACGCGGTTTGCTTCAGTACCACGGTTGTTTTTCAGCACCAGCAGGCTTTCCACTTCCAGGTGCCACATTGGGTAGAACAGTGTGGCAGCACCGCCACGCACGCCACCCTGAGAACAGGATTTCACCGCAGTCTGGAAGTGTTTGTAGAACGGGATGCAGCCGGTGTGGAATGCTTCACCGCCGCGAATTGGGCTGCCCAGCGCACGGAGACGGCCGGCGTTGATGCCAATACCTGCGCGCTGAGAAACGTATTTCACAATCGCGCTGGAGGTGGCGTTGATAGAATCCAGGCTGTCATCGCACTCGATCAGCACGCAGGAGCTGAACTGGCGAGTCGGGGTACGCACGCCAGACATGATTGGCGTTGGCAGAGAAATTTTGAACGTGGACACGGCATCATAGAAACGCTTCACGTAGTCCAGACGGGTTTCACGCGGGTAGTTGGAGAACAGGCACGCGGCAACCAGGATGTAAAGGAACTGAGCGCTCTCATAGATTTCGCCAGTGACACGGTTCTGAACCAGGTATTTCCCTTCCAGCTGCTTAACCGCGGCATAAGAGAAGTTCATGTCGCGCCAGTGGTCGATAAAACCGTCCATCTGCTTGAACTCTTCTTCCGTGTAGTCTTCCAGCAGATGTCTGTCGTATTTACCCAGCTCAACCATGTTCACGACGTGGTTGTACAGCGCTGGCGGTTCAAACTGACCGTAAGCTTTTTTACGCAGGTGGAAAATCGCCAGGCGTGCGGCCAGGTACTGGTAATCAGGGGCATCGCGGGAGATCAAATCCGCCGCAGCCTTGATGATGGTCTCATGGATATCGGCGGTTTTGATGCCGTCATAGAACTGGATGTGAGAGCGCAGTTCAACCTGAGAAATGGAAACATTGTTTAGCCCTTCCGCGGCCCAATCCAGCACGCGATGGATTTTCTCGAGATCGATACGCTCAGTCCCGCCATCACGCTTAGTCACCATCAGACTCTGATTCATGTGCTTTACCCTGTCCGTGAAATGAAAAATCCCCCCCGTTTATCCACAACGCCGTCGCTGTGACTAACTCTGTGAATAAATACTATATGTAGGGGGTGTTCGATAATTGAAACGCTATATGGTGAGTATTCTAGTAAGGATTCTTTTGAGTACAAGAGTTGATTTTGACGTTAAATTGAGGTTGTCAAAGGGTGAAAAAGCCTAAGGCCTCGTGCTGTAAGGCCTGGAGACATTGTCAATATTCGAAGAAAAAAATTAGAAATTTGATCGAACGCCGATTTCCTGGTCGTTCTCTGGACAAGAAGAAGTTGATGTGTGTCATAGGAAGAATCACAGGGGAGAGTTGCTGACCCTAAGTCATGCTTATGCTGCTCTCGGTAATGTTGCATAAATGTTGTAATGAACGTAAGGGACAGCAGAAGTTGCTTAGCGAAAACCGCCCTGCCGCCGCGAGTAAAATGTGCACCAGACATAGGGCATTTTTTTAATCACCGCTTATAAACGGAGAAAAATATTTTTGAGGATAATAATAACCTCGGTAATGATAAGCACGATCATCAAACACGCGTAACATCATAATCCATTATTGCTATTCCCTTCCTGCCTCAAGATTGTCATTGAGTGTAGCCATTTTTTCTCTTGGGTCTTGTATGCATATTAAATCTTTGTTTGTCTTTATCCCTGCGTGTTTTGTATTGAGCCCATCAGTCAGCGCCAGTGAGAATTGTTATTCCAACGTTATCTCCGAAACCTGTCATGCACCGCAACAAGCCATTAAAGGCGCAAATACAACATTTACCGTTGCCGATGATGCGGTCCTGCAATTCGAAAACATGAACGCCACTGGCGGTAACAGTGGCGGCGCAGTGGCACTCTCATCGGGGGCCTCCTTTACCATTCAACCCGAAGGCACCACGGGGAGCGTTGTTTTTGATAACAATCATGCCGACTCAAACGGTGGGGCCATTTTTGCGAAAGAAAACTCATCGATAAATATCAGTAACGCCCTCTTTTCCAATAACTCATCAAAATCCTATGGTGGCGCTATTTATTTAAATGGGAAGAATGATCCGCAACAGTTTGATTTAGTTCTCGATAACACTATTTTCGAAAACAATATTGCCCAGAACGGTAAAGGCGGTGCTATTTATGCGCTTGATTCAAATATTCTGATCTCTGATTCTGTTTTCGATAATAATCAGGCACTAAGCTCATCAACAAGCAACGGCAATGGCGGTGCGCTGGATATCACCAGTAACGTTAATAATGATATTTTTACCGGCGCCGCGGTATTGAATAATATGGCATTCACCGATAATCAGGCTGAGGGAAAAGGCGGTGCAATCTATACCGACAGTGAAAGCTCCCCTTATTTGGTCACGCTGTCCGTGGATAAAAACTACACCGATAACGACGGCGTGGCCGTTTACGAAGGCAACCAGGCGTTCGGCTATGGCGATACGGCTTCTGCTGCTGCTGGCGGCTTCATGTATGTCGGGCACAGCGTAGTGACGATGGATGTGGCCGAGGGAAAAACCATGGTGATTGGTGATGTGTCCAATCCCGGGGCGATGGATTCGATAGCCGGTACAGGGGTGATTGTGAAGATGGGCGAAGGGGACGTGGTCTTCAACGCGGATAACAATAGCTTTACCGGTCTGCTGAGCGTGGCAAACGGCACTCTTACCCTGAATCGTGACAATTCTCTGATGAATGTCGGTGAGACAGCTTGTGAAAGCGACCCGCTCAACTGTACCGGATTAGTGGTCGGAGATGCGACAGATGAACAGGCAAAAGGGGTCTTGAATGTAGGCAGTACACAGCAGACGTTTGTGAACCCCTTTATCGGTTATCAGAATGGGACGCTGAATATCGATGCGGGTGGCAACGTTACTGTCAATGACGGTCATTTTACCGGGACAATCCAGGGCGAGGGTGATTTCACGGTCGCATCCGGTGGCGATTACTCGCTGATCGGTGCGGATTCTCTGGCGCTGACGGGTGATATTATTGTTGACGATCATGCGGTGTTAAGTATTTCAGCAAATTCCAGTGATATCACTGCTCTGACCCAGGATCCGCAGTCCGTGGTGCTCAACGGCGGTGTGCTTGATTTGTCCGATATGCCCGGTGCTTCGCCTGACAGCGCGGGATCACTGCTCGCCATTTCCGGAACGGGTGGCACCGTGATTGGCAATGCCGACGTGGTGAATTTGACTGGCGGTAGCGATCTGCATATCGGTGGGGATGAGGGGAGCGCTCAACAAAACGGTGTGTATGTGGTGGTGAATGCGGGCGAGGGCAGCGTAGCGCTGGCGAATGACAACGAATATTTGGGTGATACGCAAATTGCCTCGGGTACGTTGCTGGTGAGCGATAACTCGCAGTTAGGGGATACCAGCTATAACCGATCGGTTATTTTTACCGATCCGCAGCAAACCAGTGTGCTGCAAGTGACGAACGATGTGGACACCTGGAGCGACGAAAGCGGACATGAACGCGATCTGGAAATGCGTGCTGATGGCGAGGTTCGGGTTGATGACGGTGTGACGACGGAGTGGGGGGCGCTCAATGCTGACTCAACGGGGAACATGGGCGATGTGGATGCGACCTTCAGCAAAACGGGGAATGGCACGCTGACACTGATGGGTAAAGGTTCTGCTCGTTCCGCCGTGCGTGTCGAACAGGGCACTCTGCTGGGTGGTACGGCAGATATTTTCCCTTTAGCTTCCTCGTTATGGGTTGGCGATGAGGGCACGTTTATCACCGGGGAAGATCAGCATATTCAGTCGATTGATACGACTTCACAGGGCAATATCGTGATCAGTGACGATACCTCACTGACGCTGACAAATCAGGACACGCAGCAGGCGCTGGATGCCTCGCTGTTCAGCGGCGGTGGAACGCTGGTCAATATGACTGCCGGTATGACGCTCACCGGCACGCTGAACACCAACCTTACCGTGGACACTGAAACAGAACTTGCGGGTGTGACCGTCAATGGCGATGTCACCAATACCTTCGGCACCCTGAGCCTGAGTAATGGCTATGCGGGCGATACGCTGACGATTAACGGTGATTACAACGGCGGTGGGGTGTTGAAGCTGGACAGTGTGCTTGGCGATGATGATTCCGCCAGCGACATGCTGGTGCTCAATGGCAACACCAGCGGAACGACGACAATGGAGGTCACACCTGTCGGTGGCATTGGTCAGCCAACCCAAACAGGGATTCAGGTGGTTGATTTTGTTGCCGACCCGTCGCAATACCACAACGATGCTCAGTTCACGCTGGCAGGGGACGGCTACGTCAACATGGGGGCGTATGACTACACGCTGGTGAAAGATAACCAGGACTGGTATTTGCGCTCACAGGTTGCGGATGTATCGCCGACACAGGATATCCCGGTAACGCCGGACGATCCTGATGGGTCACCAACGCCCGATTTCACACCGGTGCTTAACCCGAAGCTTGGCGGCTATTTCAATAACCTTCATAGCGCGAATGATGCCTTTGTGATGCGCCACAGCGATCATGCGGGCGGGCAAAATCAAAAATTGCATCTGCGCGTGGAGGGCAATCACAGCGAGTCGACTTTCCAGCACCAGCTTGATCAGAGTGAAGACACGTCGGTGGTACAACTCAGTGCCGACCTGCTGGACATTTCTCAGGGGGAGCAACTGTGGAGCTTTGGTGCCGTGGCGGGTTACAGTAACAACAGCGGCGACAGCCACTCCAGCCTCACCGGACGCAAATCTGACAATGATAATCAGGGCTACAGCGTTGGTCTGACTGCCAGTTGGTATCAGCGTGATCAAGGGAAAACCGGTGCGTATGTGGACAGCTGGGCGCAATATGTCTGGTTTGATAACCATGTGAATGAACAAAACAATGGTGATGAAAACTACCGCTCTTCCGGCCTGCTCGCTTCAGTAGAAGCAGGCTACAGCTGGCAGATGGAAGAGAAGGCTGGTTGGCGTTGGACCGTTCAGCCGCAGGCGCAGGTTATTTATCAGGGTGTGAGCCAGAATACCTTCATGGCAACCAACAACAGTGTGGTAGAGCAGAATTCTGCGCACAATGTACAAAGCCGTCTGGGGCTGCATAACGAGTGGACCAAACGTCTGGGCAAAACCGGTGAGATAACCCCTTACGTTGATGTGAATTATCTCCATAATACTGAAGACGCTTCACTGAGCGTTGATGAGGTTAACTTTGCTGACGGGGCGGGCAAAGATGTGGGGGAAGTCAGCGTTGGTGTAAAAGGCAAAATCAATGACAATGTCAGCCTGTGGGGCAAGTTTACCCAACAGTATGGAACGTCTGATTATTCGCAACGGGCAGGCAGTGTGGGCGTCAGTGTACGCTGGTAAAATAAAGCCCTTGCTCAACGGCAAGGGCCCCTTGCTTTACAGCGGGCTCGAGGTATGGAGCATGTAATTGACATCCACGCCTGGCGCAAGCTTGAAATGATTAGTCAGCGGATTGTAATGCAGTCCGGTCATATGACGTTCCTGCAGGTTAGTCTGGTCAACCCAGCCCAGCAGTTCAGCCGGCTTGATAAATTTCTTCACGTCGTGCGTGCCCTTCGGCACCATTTTCAGAACATACTCGGCACCGACGACCGCCATCAGCCAGGCTTTGCCGTTGCGGTTGAGGGTGGAAAAGAACACCTGACCGCCGGGTTTGACCAGTTTTGCGCACGCCTGAACCACAGATTGCGGGTCGGGAACGTGCTCCAGCATTTCCATACAGGTGACGACGTCATACTGCTGAGCGTGTTTTGCCGCATGATCCTCGACAGTTTCCTGGACGTATTCCACCTGAATGCCGGTTTCCAGCGCATGCAATCGCGCAACCTGAAGCGGCTCAAAGCCCATATCCAGCCCGGTCACCTTCGCGCCTTCACGGGCCATACTTTCCGCAAGTATCCCGCCACCGCAGCCAACATCCAGCACTTTCTTGTCGAACAGACCGTCTGAGCGAGTGGCGATGTAGCCAAGGCGCAGCGGGTTAATACGGTGCAGAGGTTTAAATTCCCCTTCCAGGTCCCACCAGCGTGAGGCGACAGCTTCAAATTTCGCGATTTCGTCGTGATCGACGTTAGCCACCGGCGGTTTTTCGGCATTCATGGGCGCATTGACTCCTTTTTTCATCAGGCCAAAGAGTATATCAGCACCCCGGCGCGAATAAAGCGTTGTGCAGGTGCTATTGGTTTACCTCAATCCGGTCTGCTGTGTTATAATTTGCGACCTTTGAATCCGGGAAACATGTAGAGGGATAGCGGTTAGATGAGCGACCTTGCGAGAGAAATTACACCGGTCAACATTGAGGAAGAGTTAAAGAACTCTTATCTGGATTATGCGATGTCGGTGATTGTTGGCCGTGCGCTTCCAGATGTCCGAGATGGCCTGAAACCGGTACACCGTCGCGTACTATACGCCATGAACGTACTGGGCAATGACTGGAATAAAGCCTATAAAAAATCTGCCCGTGTCGTGGGTGACGTCATCGGTAAATATCACCCGCATGGTGATACCGCCGTTTATGACACTATCGTACGTATGGCGCAGCCGTTCTCGCTGCGCTACATGCTGGTTGATGGTCAGGGTAACTTCGGCTCCGTAGACGGCGACTCCGCCGCAGCGATGCGTTATACGGAAATCCGTATGGCGAAAATTGCCCATGAGCTGATTGCTGACCTGGACAAGGAAACTGTCGATTTCGTCGATAACTATGACGGCACGGAAAAAATTCCGGACGTCATGCCAACCAAAGTTCCCAACCTGCTGGTGAACGGTTCATCCGGTATCGCAGTAGGGATGGCAACCAACATTCCGCCACACAACCTGACGGAAGTGATCAACGGCTGTCTCGCTTACATTGAGAACGAAGACATCACCGTTGAAGGTCTGATGGAGCACATTCCAGGGCCAGACTTCCCGACTGCCGCCATCATCAATGGTCGTCGCGGTATCGAAGAAGCGTACCGTACCGGTCGTGGCAAAATTTATATTCGTGCCCGCGCGGAAGTGGAAGCTGACGCGAAAACCGGCCGCGAAACCATCATCGTGCATGAAATTCCGTATCAGGTGAACAAAGCGCGCCTGATTGAGAAAATTGCCGAGCTGGTCAAAGACAAACGCGTGGAAGGTATCAGCGCGCTGCGTGATGAGTCCGATAAAGACGGCATGCGCATCGTGATTGAAATCAAACGTGATGCGGTGGGTGAAGTTGTCCTGAACAACTTGTATTCCCAGACTCAGCTTCAGGTTTCCTTCGGTATCAACATGGTTGCTCTGCACCATGGCCAGCCGAAGATTATGAACCTTAAAGATATTCTGAGCGCATTCGTTCGTCACCGCCGTGAAGTGGTGACTCGCCGTACCATCTTCGAACTGCGTAAAGCACGCGATCGCGCGCACATCCTTGAAGCGCTGGCGGTTGCACTGGCTAACATCGATCCGATCATTGAACTGATTCGTCAGGCACCGACTCCGGCTGAAGCGAAAGCTGGCCTGATCGCGCGTCCGTGGGCGCTGGGCAACGTCGCGGCGATGCTGGAACGTGCGGGCGATAACGCTGCGCGTCCTGAGTGGCTTGAGCCAGAGTTCGGTGTACGTGATGGTCAGTACTATCTGACTGAACAACAGGCTCAGGCGATTCTGGACCTGCGTCTGCAGAAACTGACCGGCCTTGAGCACGAAAAACTGCTCGACGAATACAAAGAGCTGCTGGAACAGATTGCTGAACTGCTGCACATCCTCGGTAGCGCAGACCGTCTGATGGAAGTGATCCGTGAAGAACTGGAGCTGGTTCGTGAACAGTTTGGCGATGAGCGTCGCACGGAAATCACGGCCAACACGGCAGATATCAACATCGAAGACCTGATCAATCAGGAAGACGTTGTTGTGACCTTGTCTCACCAGGGTTACGTGAAGTATCAGCCGCTGACCGATTACGAAGCTCAGCGCCGTGGCGGTAAAGGCAAATCTGCCGCGCGTATTAAAGAAGAAGACTTTATTGACCGTCTGCTGGTCGCCAACACCCACGACACGATCCTGCTGTTCTCCAGCCGTGGTCGCCTGTACTGGATGAAGGTTTATCAGTTGCCAGAAGCGAGCCGTGGCGCGCGTGGCCGTCCAATCGTTAACCTGCTGCCGCTGGAAGCGAACGAACGTATCACTGCGATCCTGCCGGTTCGTGAATACGAAGAAGGCGTTAACGTCTTCATGGCCACCGCCAGCGGTACCGTGAAGAAAACCGCGCTGACCGAATTCAGCCGTCCACGTTCTGCCGGGATCATCGCGGTGAACCTGAACGAAGGTGATGAGCTGATCGGCGTTGATCTGACCAACGGTAACGACGAAGCGATGCTGTTCTCTGCGGCCGGTAAAGTGGTGCGCTTTAAAGAGAACGCAGTACGTGCTATGGGTCGTACCGCGACCGGTGTTCGCGGCATCAAGCTTGCAGGTGTTGACAAAGTTGTGTCGCTGATTATCCCACGCGGTGAAGGCGCGGTGCTGACCGTGACCCAGAACGGCTACGGTAAACGTACGGCTGAAACGGAATATCCAACCAAATCACGCGGTACCCAGGGCGTTATCTCGATCAAAGTGACCGAGCGTAACGGTTCTGTGGTGGGCGCAGTGCAGGTTGAAGATACCGATCAGATCATGATGATCACCGATGCCGGTACGCTGGTGCGTACTCGCGTGTCGGAAGTCAGCGTGGTGGGCCGTAATACTCAGGGCGTTATCCTCATCCGTACTGCGGAAGATGAAAACGTGGTGGGTCTGCAGCGTGTTGCCGAGCCGGTAGACGACGAAGAACTCGACGCTATCGATGGCAGCGTGGCGGAAGGCGACGATGAAATCGCCCCGGAAGCCGAGTCTGACGACGAAGCCGCCGACGACGAAGCCGACGAGTAATCGTCCGAAATCGTCGCCAAAGGGCCAGCCTGTGCTGGCCCTTGAGACTGATGACAAACCTCTAACGAATACCGTTTTGTCATGGGTGGCAGAACAAAAAATAAGGAAAATCAATTCATTGATTTTCGGCTGCTCACCACAAAGAAGGAAAAACCGCGCTTTTTCCTTCTTTGTCAGCAATCTGAAGGGCCAGCCTGTGCTGGCCCTTTTTCTTTGAACGTTGCGGGTAGGGTGATTTACAGCTACCTTAATCGCATCTTTTTGTACGCACACGGCTAAACGTTGAAATACCTCGTCTCCTTCCGCACAACGCTAAAAGTTTCCCGCTATCTGTTTCGGGCACTGGCTCTGCTGCTTTGGCTGTTGATTGCGTTCGTCTCTGTCTTCTACATCGTTAACGCTTTGCACAACAAAGAGGCTGAAATTCGCCAGGAGTTTAACCTCAGTTACGATCAGGCCCAGCGTTACATTCAGCGTACGTCTGACGTCATGAAGGAGCTGAAGTACATTGCGGAAAACCGGCTGAGTGCGGAGAACGGCGTGCTCTCTTCGCGTGCCGCAACGGACAGCACTGAAGTCCCGGAGTTTGAGCCCCTGTTTCAGGATTCCGACTGCGGCGCGATGAGCAACACCTGGCGGGGCTCGCTGGAGTCGCTGGCATGGTTTATGCGCTATTGGCGAGATAATTTTTCTGCCGCCTACGATCTCAACCGTGTGTTCCTGATTGGCAGCGATAACCTGTGCATGGCCAATTTTGGCCTGCGTGAAATGCCGATGGAGCGCGACCAGGCGCTGAAAATGCTGCACGAGCGTATCATCAAGTACCGCAATGCGCCGCAGGAGGAACGTGGTAACAACCTGTTCTGGATTAGCCAGGGGCCACGTCCTGGCGTGGGCTATTTCTATGCACTGACGCCAGTGTATCTGGCTAACCGTTTGCAGGCGCTGCTTGGCGTTGAGCAGACCATCCGCATGGAAAACTTCTTCACTCCCGGCAGCATGCCGATGGGCGTGAACATTCTGGATGAAAACGGCCAGTCGTTGATTGCGCTGACGGGCGGTGAAAATAAGCTGAAAATCGATCCGCACTGGATGCAGGAGCGGGCATGGTTCGGCTATACCTCCGGTTTCCGCGAGCTGGTGTTGAAGAAAAGCTTACCGCCATCTTCGCTGAGCATTGTCTACTCCGTACCGGTTGATTTGGTGCTTGAGCGAATAAGAATGCTCATTCTCAACGCCCTGTTACTCAACATCCTCACGGGCTTCGCGTTGTTTACCATGGCGCGAATGTATGAGCGGCGCATTTTCCTGCCTGCTGAAGCCGATGCACAGCGGCTGGAAGAGCATGAGCAGTTCAACCGTAAAATCGTGGCTTCCGCACCCGTTGGGATTTGTATTTTACGCACTCAGGATGGCACCAACATTTTGAGTAACGAGCTGGCGCATAACTATCTCAACATGCTGACTCACGAAGACCGGCAACGGCTGACCCAAATCATCTGCGGCCAGCAGGTTAACTTTGTCGACGTGCTGACCAGCAACAATACCAACCTGCAAATCAGCTTCGTGCACTCCCGCTATCGTAACGAAAACGTGGCGATATGCGTGCTGGTGGACGTCAGTTCACGCGTGAAAATGGAAGAGTCGCTGCAGGAAATGGCGCAGGCCGCAGAGCAGGCCAGCCAGTCGAAATCGATGTTCCTTGCCACCGTCAGCCATGAATTGCGTACCCCGTTGTACGGCATTATCGGCAACCTGGATTTATTGCAGACCAAAGAGCTGCCGAAAGGGGTCGACAGGCTGGTGACGGCGATGAATAACTCTTCTGGTCTGTTATTGAAGATCATCAGCGACATTCTCGATTTCTCAAAAATTGAGTCTGAGCAGCTGAAAATCGAGCCGCGCGAGTTCTCTCCGCGTGAGGTGATGAGCCATATCACCGCCAACTATTTACCGCTGGTGGTGCGTAAGCAGTTAGGGCTTTACTGCTTTGTCGAGCCAGATGTGCCACAGCAGTTGATGGGCGACCCAATGCGTTTGCAGCAGGTAATTTCTAACCTGTTGAGCAACGCGATTAAATTTACCGATATCGGCTGCATTATTCTGCACCTGCAACGTAATGGCGATTACCTGAGTATCAGCGTGCGCGATACTGGCGTGGGTATCCCGGCCAAAGAAGTGGTGCGCCTGTTTGATCCGTTCTTCCAGGTCGGGACGGGGGTGCAGCGTAATTTCCAGGGCACCGGATTAGGGCTGGCGATCTGCGAGAAGCTGATCAGCATGATGGACGGTGATATCTCCGTGGACACCGAGCCGGGTATGGGCAGCCAGTTCACCATTCGTATTCCCCTGTACGGCGTGCAGAATACGATCCCAGCGGCGATTGAAGGGCTGGTGGGCAAACGCTGCTGGCTTGCCGTTCGTAATGCTTCGCTGGCACAGTTTGTTGAATCGTTGCTGACACGTCACGGTGTCGAAGTGCTGCGCTACGAAGGGCAGACGCCGCAAAGCGACGATATGCTGATTTCTGACGATGAACTGGTGCAGCCGTGGGCCGGGCGCGCGGCCATCATATTCTGCCGTCGTCATATCGGTATTCCGCTCGAACGTGCGGCAGGGGAGTGGATCCACAGCGTGGCTTCTCCGCATGAGCTGCTGGCCCTGTTGGGCAGAATTTACCGCATTGAAGTGGAAAATGCGCACAGCAACGGGGCACTGCCCTCCGCCGAAAATATGCCTGATGCGAACGATGACATGATGATCCTCGTGGTGGACGATCATCCGATTAACCGACGCCTGTTGGCCGATCAGCTCGGATCGCTGGGGTATCAGTGTAAAACCGCCATCGACGGTGTGGATGCCCTGAATGTTCTCAGTAAGAACCACATTGATATTGTGCTGAGTGACGTGAACATGCCAAATATGGATGGTTATCGCCTGACGCAGCGTATCCGCCAGTTAGGGCTGACGCTGCCGGTGGTTGGGGTAACCGCCAATGCGCTGGCGGAAGAGAAACAGCGCTGTCTGGAGTCAGGCATGGACAGCTGCTTGTCCAAGCCGGTGACGCTCGATGTGTTGAAACAAACGCTGGCGGTGTACGCAGCACGCGTCAGAAAAAGCCGGGAGTCATAAGACCGATATCGCCCGGTGGCGGCTTCGCCTTACCGGGCATTCTCCACCGGACATAACGAGATCCCACCCATAAAAAACCCCGGCGAGCCGGGGTTCAGATTGCTGACAAAGAAGGAAAAAGCGTGGTTTTTCCTTCTTTGTGGTGAGCAGCCGAAAATCAAT
>NZ_JBLFJW010000003.1:0-174463 GCF_047713085.1 Pantoea sp. sgz302252 | reverse complement strand
GAATTGATTTTCCTTATTTTTTGTTCTGCCACCCATGACAAAACGGTATTCGTTAGAGGTTTGTCATCAGTCTCAACCCCGGCGAGCCGGGGTTTTGTGTATTCAGCGTGAGCTAATGAATCAGTCTTTATCTACCGGACTCAGGGTTACGGAAGAGAGATAGTTCAGCAGGGCGATATCGTTTTCCACGCCGAGTTTCATCATCGCCGATTTCTTCTGGCTACTGATGGTTTTAATGCTGCGGTTCAGCTTCTTGGCGATTTCGGTGACCAGGAAACCTTCTGCGAACAGACGCAGTACTTCGCTCTCTTTCGGTGACAGACGTTTGTCGCCGTAGCCACCCGCGCTGATTTTTTCCAGCAGGCGAGAGACGCTTTCCGGGGTGAATTTTTTGCCTTTCTGCAGTGCAGCCAGCGCTTTAGGCAGATCGGTTGGTGCGCCTTGTTTCAGGACGATCCCTTCGATATCCAGATCCAACACCGCACTCAGAATAGCCGGGTTGTTATTCATGGTCAGGACGATAATCGACAGACCCGGGAAATGGCGTTTGATGTACTTAATCAGCGTAATGCCGTCACCGTACTTGTCTCCAGGCATGGAGAGGTCGGTAATCAGCACATGGGCGTCCAGTTTTGGCAGATTATTGATCAGTGCAGTGGAGTCTTCAAATTCGCCGACGACATTCACCCACTCGATTTGCTCAAGTGATTTGCGAATACCGAACAGTACAATCGGATGATCATCGGCAATAATAACGTTCATATTGTTCATGTATTAGGCTACCTTGCTACATCAAGCTTTTGACGTAGGCGTCAATGTCGCTGATATATTTCTCTGTGCCGGGGGCATCTTTCTCACGAATGAGATGCTCCAGCGTTTCACATAACTGCTTGCCGGGTACCAGATTGAGCATGGCAAACACCCCTTTCAGGCGGTGAGCCGTCTGTGCCAGCGCAGCAAAATCGTTTGTCGCTGATTCAGTATACAACCTCTTAACATCATCCGGTACCGTGTCTACAAACAGCGCATAATAACCGCTGGCATGGAGCTCAGCGTTCTCATTTACGCCAGCTGGCGTTCCCAGTAATTCTCCCTGTGCAAGCTGCTCTTCTATCAGTTGGAGTACAGCTTCCTGCATGGCATTACTGATATTAAAGTTTACCCGCAGTTGTCCTGGGCCAATCTTACGAATACCAGCCTCATCATCGCTTAAAAGCAAGCCAGGCGCAGTAAGATTAGACGGATTATCTGTCAAAAACAGATCATACTCTTGACTCGTCAGCCTTTCGTCCGGGGAAATACAGCTCGCGCCCCAGTTTTCAAGCTGTCGAATAACGATACTGCGAATTTCGTTCGAGGTGATATCGACCATCGCGATAACCTCGTCCAGCAGTTTCTCTTCGGCTTCCGCTTCTTCTTCACGAGGTGCCATCTTCACGTGCAGTGAATAGCGCGTACCCAGTGATTCCCGCGCTTTGATGTTCAAATGCCCGCCAAGTTTACGTGCCAGCTGATCACAAAGCCAGAAGGTAAGGGCATTGGCCTTGCCAAAGCCGTCTTCCTGCGTCTCATTAAGGAAAGGAAAATGCAGGTTATCGATTTCACTGTTGCTGACGCCGTTGCCCGTATCCAGAATACGGAACGTCAGGCGATCTTCTGCGGATTCATCTTCACCCACTTCCAGGGTGATTTTACCGATTTGCGTGGTGGTGACGGAATACTGAATCAGCAGCAGCAGGATGCGCTTCAGGGCATCGCGATCGCCGTGGCGTTGCTCGCTGGCGGCTAACTGATTGTTAATGAGCAGCTGCAAGCCTTTGCGCTTAATCGCGGGTAAAACCTCAGGCACCACTTCATCAATTAAATCCTGAAGGGAGAACAACACTGAGCTGCCTTTCCAGCCGTCACCTTCCAGCATATTGGCTAACTGAATTTCATCCACCAGTCGCACCAGCGTATCGGCATGTTGAGCCAGTTTCTGATGTTGCTCACTGTCGACAGCGCCAGCTTCTTCTGCCAGGGATTTCGCCGGTTGCTTGAGGGCCTCGCCAATGTTTTGCATGAACGCCATACGCCCTTGCTGGTTTTTCTCGTACAGACGCTGCGCCTGCTTGAGCTTTTTGTTCACCAGCACTTCTTTATCCTGATCGCGAATAATGAAGATTTGCGTGCGCGGAGCTACCTGGCTGCGGAACTGGCGAATCTCATACAGTTCGTTGTTGATGGTGGCCTGAATCACCCCCTGATGCTGATCTGCCATGCTGGTAATGTTTTGCAGGTTCAGGTGTGGCAGCAGATGGTCGGCAATTTTATTGCTGATAAGCGTTCGGTTCGATTCCTGATCGTGAACCAGCAAACCCAAAGGGAGCACGGAAACAATCTCTTCATTAATTGCTTTCAGTGCTCGTAGCTCGTTGTTCGCCGCCGAAGGTACGCCAGTGTCTGCCTGGCGACGGCCAGAATAATGACGAAACGTGTTATAGCCAAACAGCGCCAGTGCCAGCAGGCCGATATTGAGCAACAGCGGCAGCAGGATGTTTTGCAGTGTGTCCATCATCAGCGTGACGAACGGCACCTGCCAGACGAGGCGCATCCCCGTCGAGTTAAGCGACGAAGCGATTTCAATGCGCGAGCTATTAAAGTTAATGCTGACGCTGTCCGCGGCTTCTTTATCCTGATTGCGCAGATTACTTTGCGACGGATCTGGCTCCAGGCGGAAGCTGTCCAGCGCCATGCCCGGCGGGATCAAATCATTAATAGGCAGATCAAACGCCACCACGGTCGCCAGATGACCTGGCTGGTTGAAGGTGGTGCGCAGAGTGAAGTAGTGGCCATTTTGCCAGGCAAGCCGACGCAGCGAAGAGAACGTTTCGCGTTCATCGAGCGTATTGGCCTGCTGAAGCATTTCTGCCCGGCGGGAATCGACAATGCTGCCAACGGAGGATTCTTTGAAACCTGCAGAGAGATCTTTCAACGGCAGGGTGGAAATCAGGATCAGACTGTTATCCTGGCCATTCAGGTAATACATCGACCACGGCACCGTTTCAGCACCCCAAAGCGTATCCAGATAGGTCGACATCTTTTGCGTCATGTCGAGGGTGGAGCCATCGTGGGAGCCAAAGATCAGCGCTTCGGTTTTGCGACGAGGCTTTTCAAGGTAATAAACATCCTGCTTCAGGCGAGTTTCCTGCAGGCCTTCTTCACCGGGCGTGGAGGCCGCAGAGGCGGCAATGTTGTCATAGATTTGCCAGGTCGCGTAGCGCCAGCTATCGACGCGCTTATGGATAGCATGAGTCATGTCGACGACCTGATAACTTTTATCCTTAAGCCACGCATTCACCGCACTCTGGATCATCACCCCCATCGTCACCAGCAGGACGATGATCAGCAGCAGAAAGAAACGGGTGATGCTCCCGGAGATAAGGGAGAATTTGTTAGGGAAAGTCGTGTCGGCATGACTCATTAGTGTGTGTAATCCATGATGACTGCACCAGAAGAGCGCGAAAACCTTACTTGCTGCCTTGTCCGAAATGGTTATCTGTTAAGGCAAGTCCAGCAGGCAGTATAAAGCCTAATACGCCAATTTCCACATTCTGCCGCCTGTTGCTGGCTTTCTGAGCAACCTCCACAGGGTGCAGGATAAAGATGTACATTGTTACATTTTTTGTACAAATATTTACGCTGATCGCCGAGAAAATAGCACTAATTAACAAGAGATTATTTAACTTCTAGTGCTAAAGGGGGGATTTTTCCAATGAGGATGATTACTTAATAGTCATTATAATTTCATGGCGGTAGCACATAACTATTAAGGTTGCGTAAAGAAGGGTAAAAAAAAACCGGATGCGATGCACCCGGTAGAAATTTGAGTAAACAGACATTCAGAACTGAATGACGGTAATAAATAAAGTTAATGATGATAGCGTCGATTATTTTAGAGATCGCTGAGCATTTTGTTTTGTCATTCAGTGCTATACCGAATCATGCTTTTAGTGCTTTGATTTTACTGTATTTTTAATGTTTTTTGATTATTGGTGTGATATTTTTTAGCTTTTCGTGGCATTGAAAAGTTCCCCATTATTTACATATTGAAACATCTATTGGGTAATTTGAAACATCTTAAAAGTTCTCGTATCATTTTCTTGTTGGATATTTCTGTATTTTGCAGCACAATGGGTTTGCCGACTGATTAGAAGGGTTAATCAGTAAGCAGTGGCGATAAAAAAGGCATATAACAGAGGGTTAATAACATGAAAGTTAAAGTACTGTCCCTCCTGGTACCAGCACTGCTGGTAGCAGGCGCAGCAAATGCGGCTGAAATTTATAACAAAGACGGCAACAAATTAGATCTGTACGGTAAAGTTGATGGTCTGCACTATTTCTCCAGCGACGATGGCGCAGATGGTGACCAGTCCTACATCCGTCTGGGCTTCAAAGGCGAAACTCAGATCAACGACCAGCTGACCGGTTACGGCCAGTGGGAATATAACGTTCAGGCGAACAACCCAGAATCTACTGATAGCGGTGACAGCCAAGCCTGGACCCGTCTGGCGTTCGCTGGTCTGAAATTTGGTGATGCAGGTTCCTTCGACTACGGTCGTAACTACGGCGTACTGTACGACGTAGAAGGCTGGACCGATATGCTGCCAGAGTTCGGTGGTGATACTTACACCAAGTCTGACAACTACATGACTGGCCGTACCAACGGTGTTGCGACCTACCGTAACAGCGATTTCTTCGGTCTGGTTGATGGCCTGAACTTTGCTCTGCAGTATCAGGGCAAGAACGAGAACCCAGGTTCTGGTGAAGGTACCAACAACGGTGATCGTAAATTCCGCAATGCGAACGGCGACGGCTTCGGTATCTCCTCTACCTACGACATCGGCGAAGGCTTCAGCGTAGGTGCGGCATACACCAACTCTAACCGTACCAACGATCAGAAAAACGCTTACCTGAACAACCAGCAGTACACTTCTGGCGACAAAGCTGAAGCGTGGACTGCAGGTGCTAAGTATGACGCAAACAACGTTTACGTTGCTGCGATGTACGCTGAAACCCGCAATATGACTCCATACGGTTCTACCAGCACTGACAATGGTCTGAACGGTGGTGGCATTGCAGACAAAACTCAGAACTTCGAAATCACTGCTCAGTACCAGTTCGACTTCGGTCTGCGTCCAGCGGTTTCTTACCTGCAGTCTAAAGGTAAAGGCCTGAACACCATTAATGGCAGCGACGACAAAGACCTCGTTAAATATGTTGATGTTGGCGCGACTTACTACTTCAACAAAAACATGTCCACCTATGTTGATTACAAAATCAACCTGCTGGACGGGAACGACAGCTTCTACAAAAACAACGGTATCGGCACCGACAACATCGTTGCTACCGGTCTGGTTTACCAGTTCTAATCGACTGTTAATCAGCAAAAAGGGTCCTTCGGGACCCTTCAGATTGCTGACAAAGAAGGAAAAAGCGTGGTTTTTCCTTCTTTGTGGTGAGCAGCCGAAAATCAATGAATTGATTTTCCTTATTTTTTGTTCTGCCACCCATGACAAAACTTCATTCGTTAGAGGTTTGTCATCAGTCTCAAGGGTCCTTCGGGACCTTTTTTTTATTCTTTGTTTACCCTCCCTGGTGTACCCTTGCGCGCACACAAGAGGGACTTCGTATGGCTATCACTTTTTTTCGCACGGCACTCATTGCCGTCACACTGATTATGTCGGGTTGCGATAACGGCACGCCAGTTTCGACAACGAAGAAGGCGTCAGCCACCGTGCTGGAAGGGAAGACAATGGGCACGTTCTGGCGAGTCAGTGTGATCAATCTCGACGATGCTCATGTTGAAACACTGCGCCAAAAGATTCAGGTCCAACTGGATGGTGACGATCAGCTACTTTCCACCTGGAAAAGCGACTCAGCATTGATGCGTTTTAATCATTCCCGCAGCGCAACACCCTGGCCGGTCAGTGAAGCCATGGCGGATATTGTCACCGAGTCGCTGCGGATTGGGGCCAAAACGCAGGGTGCCATGGATATCACCGTCGGCCCGTTGGTGAACCTTTGGGGATTTGGCCCTGATAAACAGCCGATAAAAACGCCCACTCAGGCACAAATTGACGTTGCAAAAGCGCGTACCGGGCTGAAACACCTCTCCGTCATTAACCAATCCGGCAGTCAATATCTGCAAAAAGATCTTCCCGATCTGTATGTCGATCTCTCTACCGTTGGCGAAGGCTACGCAGCAGATCATCTTGCTCGTCTGATGGAGCAGGAAGGCATTTCCCGCTACTTAGTTTCTGTCGGCGGGGCGCTGGTCAGTCGTGGTATGAATGCCGAAGGTCAACCATGGCGAGTCGCGATCCAAAAGCCGACCGACAAAGAAAACGCGGTGCAGGCGATTGTGGACATTAACGGGCATGGGATCAGCACTTCGGGCAGCTATCGCAATTATTACGAGCTGGACGGCAAGCGCATTTCTCACGTGATTGATCCGCAAACCGGCACGCCTATCCAGCATAAAATGGTGTCGGTCACGGTCATTTCCCCTACAGCGCTTGAGGCGGATGGCTGGGATACAGGATTAATGGTGCTCGGCCCGGAAAGAACCAAAGAAGTGGTGCGCGAACAAGGACTGGCGGTCTACATGATCATTAAAGAGGGCGATGGCTTCAAAACCTGGATGTCGCCGCAGTTCGAAACTTTCCTGGTGAACGGCAAAAATTAAAAAGCAAGAATGGCGGTTTTTTTCTCTGCCGCCTGCGCCAGACTCAGGCTACCCTTGTAAGGAGTCGGAGTATTTATGAAACGTAATGCCACCCCTAATGACGAGATCCGCTGGCAGTCCGTGCTGGAAAGAGATCACAATGCCGATGGTCACTTCGTGTTTGCGGTGCAGACCACCGGCATTTATTGTCGCCCATCCTGCCGGGCGCGGCATGCGCTGCGCCAGAATGTTCAGTTCTTCAGTGATGCCAGCGCTGCGCAGGAAGCGGGCTTTCGCCCCTGCAAACGCTGTCAGCCAGACAAAGCCGACCCGCAACAGCAGCGCATTGAAAAAGTGGCGCAGGCCTGCCGTTTGCTGGAACAAGAAACCACGCTGACCCTGGATGAGCTGGCACGTGAAGTCGCCGTCAGCGCCTTTCATTTCCATCGCATGTTCAAATCCGTCACAGGCATGACGCCTCGTGCATGGCAGCAAGCCTGGCGTGCGAAGAAACTGCGCGAATCTCTGAAAGTCAGTGAAACCGTTACCGATGCGGTGATGGCTGCAGGATTCCCAACCAGCAGCAGCTTTTATCGCCAGGCAGACAGCACGCTCGGTATGACGCCCCGCCAGTATCGCGAGGGCGGCAACGCGCTCAGCGTGCGCTACACGCTGCAATCCTGTCTGCTAGGGCGTTGTCTGGTGGCGGAAAGCGAGCGAGGCATTTGCGCTGTGTTGCCTGGAGACAGTGACGAAATCCTTATCGCCGAACTGGAGCAAATGTTCCCGAATGCCCAACGTGAAGAAGCTGACCAGACGTTTCGCCAGCGCGTGGCAACGGTGATCGCGTTACTGGATGGCCAACATGTGTCGGTCGATCTTCCTCTGGATATTCGCGGTACCGCTTTTCAACAGCAGGTCTGGCAAGCGCTCAGAGCGATTCCCGTTGGCGAAACGCGCAGCTACCAGCAAGTGGCTCAAAGTATCGGGAAACCGAACGAGGTTCGCGCGGTTGCTAATGCTTGTGGCGCAAACCGACTGGCGCTGCTTATTCCGTGCCATCGGGTTGTTCGTCAGAGCGGGGCGCTGTCGGGATATCGTTGGGGCGAAGCGCGCAAAGCAGAACTTCTGCGTCGTGAAAAAGAGCAGGGCCGTTAACCATGCTGGATTTATTTGCCGATACGCCTCCCTGGCAGGAACCCTTAGCGCCTGGTGCCGTGATTTTGCGTCGCCGGGCGCTGGCCTGCGTCGCGGAATTGCTAGAAGGAATAGAAGAGGTGGCGGCACGCTCACCGTTTCGACAAATGGTGACTCCCGGTGGCTACACCATGTCGGTGGCGATGACCAACTGTGGCGACGTGGGCTGGACAACTGACAGACATGGGTATCTGTATGCACCAGTCGATCCCCAAACACGTCAGCACTGGCCAGCCATGCCTTCGGCGTTCAGAACGCTGGCGCTCGACTGTGCGAGGGAAGCGGGCTATCCCGATTTCCAGCCTGATGCCTGTCTTATCAACCGCTACGCGCCTGGCGCAAAGCTCTCACTGCATCAGGATAAAGATGAAAAAGAGCTGAGAGCGCCGATTGTTTCTGTGTCGCTGGGATTGCCAGCCGTATTTCAGTTTGGCGGGTTAAAACGTAACGATCCGCTGATGCGCGTGCTGCTGGAACATGGCGATGTGGTGGTCTGGGGCGGGGCGTCGCGCCTGTTTTATCACGGGATCCAGCCGCTTAAAGACGGACATCATCCAGCCACTGGCAACCTGCGTTACAACCTCACTTTCCGCCATACCTGAAACAGCAATAAAAATAAGAATTATTCTTGATGTAGCGCGAGAGCCGTTTAAACTGCTGGCTGTTTTTGCTTGTCCGGGATTTTTCTATGCAGCTTCTTCTTCTGGTCTGGCGTCAGTATCGCTGGCCGTTTATTGCCGTCATGCTGTTAAGCCTGCTGAGCGCGGCGCTGGGTATCGGCCTGATTGCCTTCATCAATGTGCGCCTGATTGAAAGTGTCGATGCGTCAATTGTGGTTCTGCCAGAATTCCTCGGGCTATTGCTGCTGCTGATGGCGGTCACGCTTGGCTCGCAGCTGGCCTTAACCGTGCTGGGCCACCATTTTGTGTATCGCCTGCGCAGCGAATTCATCAAACGAATTCTTGATACCCAAATTGAGCGTGTGGAAAAACTGGGCAGTGCAGCGCTGCTGGCCGGGCTAACCAGCGACGTGCGAAACATCACCATTGCGTTCGTGCGCTTACCGGAACTGGTTCAGGGGATTATCCTGACGTTCGGCTCTGCGGCGTACCTGTTTTTCCTGTCAGGGAAAATGCTGGTGATCACCGCGCTGTGGATGGTGCTGACCATCTGGGGCGGTTTCGTGCTGGTGGCGCGAGTGTATAAACACATGGCGACGCTGCGCGAAACGGAAGACAAGCTGTATAACGACTACCAGACCGTACTGGAAGGGCGCAAAGAGCTGACGCTGAACCGCGAGCGTGCCGAGCATATCTTCAATAACCTCTATATTCCGGATGCCAAAGAGTATCGCCACCATATTATTCGGGCCGATACCTTCCACCTCAGCGCGGTTAACTGGTCGAATATTATGATGCTGGGCGCCATTGGTCTGGTGTTCTGGATGGCGAACGGCCTGGGTTGGGCAGATACTGCTGTGGCGGCAACGTATTCCCTAACACTGTTGTTCCTGCGCACGCCATTGCTTTCGGCTGTTGGCGCATTGCCGACCCTGCTCAGTGCGCAGGTCGCGTTTAATAAGCTCAATAAGTTTTCACTTGCCCCTTATCGCGAAGCATTTCCTAAACCTCAAGCGCATCCTGACTGGAAGACGCTGGAGTTGCGCGAAGTAGCCTTCCATTATCAGGACAACACCTTTGCCATTGGGCCTGTCAACCTGACGCTGAATCGCGGGGAACTGGTGTTTCTGATCGGCGGCAACGGCAGCGGGAAATCCACCCTGGCGATGCTGCTAACCGGGCTTTACCAGCCTGTTTCCGGCCAAATCCTGCTGGATGGTCAACCGCTGGTCGCCGACAAACCGGAAGATTACCGCAAGCTGTTCTCCGCGGTGTTTACCGACCCCTGGCTGTTTGATCAACTTCTGGGGCAAGAAGGGCAGCAGGCCGATCCGCAGCTGGTGGAAAAGTGGCTGGAACAGCTAAAGATGGGGCACAAGCTGAAGCTTGAGAACGGCAAAATCCTCGATCTTAAACTGTCTAAAGGGCAGAAAAAGCGCGTCGCGCTGCTGCTGGCTCTGGCCGAGGAGCGAGATATCATTCTGCTGGATGAATGGGCCGCCGATCAGGACCCGCATTTCCGTCGCGAGTTTTATCAGGTCTTGCTGCCGTTGATGCAACAGATGGGCAAAACCATTTTTGCTATCAGCCATGACGATCACTATTTCATCCACGCCGATCGCCTGCTGGAAATGCGTAACGGCAAGCTTAGCGAGCTGACTGGCGAAGAGCGAGATGCCGCTTCTCGCGATGCGGTGTCTCGTACTGCGTAACACCAGACGCCCCGGTAATGGGGCGTTTGCTCTCTTTTTCACCACTCCCGCCCGTTGTTTATTATTTTTTACATTCACTCGCGCTATGCTTAGAGGCTGGAAAACCGCCTCTTCAGTTCAAGGATCGCCCATCGATGTCCGTCTTTCATAAAAACAGCGCCCGAGTGCGTGACCAGGAACGTGCTCGCCTTATCTGGCTTCTGACGACGGACAAAGCCATCACCTCGGCCTTGTCCAACAAATTGACGCTTGCGGAGCAGTATGACGAAGGCCGGCTGGCAGACGATATTGCTGAAGTGGGGGCGTTGGTTGCTCACCTGCCTGCGCCTGATCTGGCGGATACCCTCGAAGCGCTTCCCTCGGATGAGCGCCATGCACTGTGGGGGCTGGTGGACGACAGCAAGCGTGGGAACGTGCTGCTTGAAGCTTCCGAAAGCGTCTATGAAGACTTGATTGAGGGCATGAGCGACAAGGCGCTGCTTGATGCGCTCGAAAGCCTGGATATCGATGAAAAAATTTATCTGGTTCAACACCTTCCACGTAACCTGACCGGACGCTTATTAGCCACATTGCCTGCGGAAGAACGTGCGCGCGTACGGCAGGTGATGAATTATGCCCACGACAGCGTCGGGGCGATCATGGAATTCGAGGTCATCACCATTCGGCCGGATGTGACGCTGGGCGCGGTGCAGCGCTATCTGCGTCGGTTGGGGAAGATGCCTGAGAACACCGACAAACTGTTCGTCATGACCCGCGACAAAAAGCTGCTGGGTGAACTGGAGCTGCAAACCATTCTGCTCAACCCGGCGCAGCGGCGTGTGCATGACGTGATGGAAGCAGAGCCTGTGACGTTTCACCCTGAAGAGGACTCAGAAAAAGTTGCCCGGACGTTTGAGCGTGACAACCTGCTGAGTGCGGCGGTCATCGATGCTGAAGGCAAACTGCTGGGACGTCTGACCATCGATGAGATCGTTGATGTGGTCTACGAAGAGACGGATAACGATATTCGTCAGATGAGCGGTTTGAGCAACGATGAAGACGTCTTCGCCCCGGTCAGCAAAGCCGTGAAAACGCGCTGGGCGTGGCTGGCTATCAACCTGTGCACGGCTTTTATCGCTTCACGTGTCATTGATGGTTTTGAACACACTATTTCGCAGTTGGTGGCGCTGGCCTCGCTGATGCCGATTGTCGCCGGAATTGGCGGTAATACCGGCAACCAGACCATCACGATGATTGTGCGTGCGCTGGCGTTACAGCATATTCAGCCCGGCAACTTCTCGTTTCTGATCCTGCGTGAAATGGGGGTAGCGCTGATCAACGGCCTGGTGTGGGGCGGGATTATGGGCGGCGTAACCTGGTGGCTGTATGACGATCCGCAGCTCGGTGGCGTAATGATGCTGGCGATGGTCCTTAACCTGCTGGTGGCCTCAATGATGGGCGTTCTGATCCCGATGATCATGACTAAACTGGGGCGCGATCCGGCGGTCGGTTCCAGCGTGATGATCACGGCGATCACCGACACCGGCGGCTTCTTTATTTTTCTGGGTCTGGCGACGGTGTTTCTGCTTTAAGCGAATGTAACTTGCGAATGCGGGCTGGGATCAGCGCCAGGATCACAATGCCTGCCAGCACGCCAACGGCAAGATTTCCGGTGCTGACGGTGGCGACGACAGTGGCGACCATCACTACTGTCACGGACCATGGTGTCTGTTTCAGTGCAGCGGGCTGAATGCTGTGCCAGCTAAAAGTTTTTACCGCCACAATCACCATAATGCCTGCCAGTACCGCCATCGGGATGTTGGCCATTACTTCACTCAGGCCCGTCACCAGCACTAACAGCACCAGGCCAGCAACCAGCGTCGAAAGACGACTGCGGCCTTTGCCCATCTCAACATTCACAATCGTCTGGCCGATCATCGCGCATCCGGCGATGCCGCCGTAGAATCCGGCCAGAATATTGGCAATCCCCAGCCCGGCGCTTTCACGCGCTTTATTGGAAGGCGTAACCGTTAAATCATCCACCAGTTTTGCTGTCAGCAGCGATTCCATCAGGCCGACGAAAGCGATGCTCAGCGCGCAAGGCCAGATGATTTGCAGCGTTTGCAAATTCAATGGCACCAGCAATTCGGTCAAACCGGGCAGACCGCCGGACATCGAGCCTTCGTCGCCGACTGTCGGCAACAGCTGACCGCTGAACACCGTAAAGAGCGTCAACAGAACAATGGCGATGAGAGGGGAAGGAAGGCTTTTGACGACGCGCGGGGCGAACAACACAATAACCAGGGTGGCGGCGAACAGCGCCAGCACCCAGGGATTTTTGCTCCAGAAGTGGGGAACCTGAGCAAAGAAAATCAGGATGCCCAGCGCATTCACAAAACCGGTCATCACGGCTTGTGGGATGAAGCGCATCAGCCGGGCCATGCCCATCACGCCAAACAAAATCTGAATGATACCCGCCATCACCACCGCAGGCAGAATGTAGCCCACGCCGTGCTGATGCACCATTGGCCCAATCACCAGAGCAACCGAACCTGCCGCTGCCGTGACCATCGCAGGACGGCCACCTAACACGGACATCGCCAGACACAGCACCACGGAAGCAATCAGGCTGACTTTAGGGTCAACGCCCGCAATCACAGAGAAAGAGATAACTTCAGGGATCAGCGCCAGGGCTGTGATCACGCCTGCCAGGGATTCGCGCAGCATCAGCGCAGGCGAGCGTACGACGGTTCGTATCGCGCTTTGTTCAGCAGCAGTCAATGATTCAGAGGTTACAGGCATGGAAAATGTAGGGTTATGGAAAGTTGGTTTTACATAAGATGCCCGATGTGCGGTGCATCACAAAACGGGCGATATTACCGCGTTGCGTCACACTTCGCCAGTACCAATACTCATTTGACCGCCACATTTATTAAACATTTTTATAACAGATCTCAAAACAGAACTTAAATTTTAAACAATATTTAAATCTTTCATCGTCAGTGCTAACGTGGATTCCCCCGAATCGTTTCACCTGCGCTAAACAAAAACGCGAGTACAGAAGGCTCATTGCGATGAAGAAAAAAATGGCCGTACGTCGCTCACAGGCGGTTGGTTTGCATGCCGAACCTCTGGCAACACACACCAACTCCCGTAACGAGCATCAGACGGATGTATTGTTGATTGGCGGCGGCATCATGAGCGCCACGCTGGGAACCTGGCTTCAGGAACTGGAACCAGACTGGTCTATTACTATGGTTGAGCAAATGGACAGCGTCGCCGAGGAGAGCTCGAACGGCTGGAACAATGCCGGAACCGGTCATGCCGCCCTGATGGAGCTGAACTACACGCCGCAAAAAGCGGACGGTTCAATCAGTATCGACAAAGCCATTGAGATCAACGAAGCCTTCCAGATCTCGCGTCAGTTCTGGGCGCACCAGGTAACACGCGGCGTACTCCAGCAGCCGAAGACCTTCATCAATACCGTGCCGCACATGAGTTTTGTCTGGGGCGAGGACAACGTGAATTTCCTTCGCGCTCGCTATGCCGCCTTGCAGCAGAATTCCCTGTTCCAGGGCATGCGCTATTCCGAAGATGTCGGGCAAATCAAGAAGTGGGCGCCGCTGGTGATGGAAGGGCGCGACCCGCAACAAAAAGTGGCCGCCACGCGCACTGAAGTCGGCACTGACGTCAACTACGGCGAAATTACCCGCCAGCTGATTGCTGGTCTGCGCAGCCACGATAATTTCAGTCTGCAACTCAACACTGAGGTTCGCCGCTTTAAGCGTAATGCGGATAACAGCTGGACTGTGACGGTCTCCGACACCAGCGACCGCAAAGCTCGCCGGACAATCCGCGCGAAGTTTATCTTTATTGGCGCGGGTGGCGCTGCACTGAAGCTGTTGCAGAAAACGGGCATCCCGCAGGCAAAAGAGTATGCAGGGTTCCCGGTCGGTGGGCAGTTCCTGGTCTGTGAAAACCCGGAAGTCGTTAACCACCATCTGGCGAAAGTGTACGGACAGGCCTCTGTTGGCGCGCCGCCGATGTCGGTACCGCACATCGACACGCGTATTATTGATGGCAAACGTGCAGTGTTGTTTGGACCGTTTGCGACATTCTCAACCCGCTTCCTGAAAAATGGCTCACTGTGGGATCTGCTCAGCTCAACCAACAAATCGAACATTCTGCCGATGCTGAACGTTGGGCTGGATAATTTTGATTTGGTGAAATATCTGGTCGGCCAGGTCATTCAGAAAGACAAAGACCGCCTGGCTGCGCTGAAAGAATATTATCCGCAGGCGAAAAAAGGGGACTGGCGTTTGTGGCAGGCCGGTCAGCGCGTGCAGATAATCAAGCGTGACGAAGAGAAGGGCGGCGTACTGCGTCTGGGCACGGAAGTGGTTAGCGATGATCAAGGCACGGTTGCCGCATTGCTGGGTGCATCGCCGGGCGCTTCGACGGCTGCGCCAATCATGCTGCAACTGATGGAACAGGTCTTTAAAGAGAAAGTGAAATCTGCGGCCTGGCAGGAGAAATTGCGAGCCGTGGTGCCAACTTATGGTCGTCGTCTGAGTGGCGATCCGCAGGCGATTCAGCAGACGTTAGCGCATACCAGTGAAGTGCTTGGTCTGCGTTATGAAACACACGTCGTTGCCGATCCTGTTCCGCAGGCACAATTTACGCCACCGTTGGTGGAACTGAAGCCTGTTGCAGATATTGCCCTGTAAGACGAAAAAACCCCGGTTGCCGTAATGCCGTTCACTTAAGCCAATGAATTAGGGGAAACTCCGGGATTTGGTTCCAGGAGGGACGCCAAACCCGGTGGTCGCCCCGGATATCTCGGTCTTAAACTAACGGTGTTACCGGTTGCCGGTTTTTTTTTCTGCTGCCTAAGCGCTGTTCGGCGCTTTGCACATTCTCTTCCGCTTTCCAGATACGGTATTTCACTTCTATATTTTCCGGGGCATAGACCACAATCGGCAGTTTGCTGGTGTAGCGGATCAGCGCATGGTCGCCCAGATAGGCCGTGACGAATTTCTTCGTTTTCTTGCCATCCGGGCAAGCCATCAATGCCGAAGAGCGGGAAGGAGAGAGCCCCCGCAACAGGGGGCTGCCTTCGTCTTACGAAGGTTCAGGAACCGGGCGTTGCGTAACCGCCAATCACAAACCAGGCCAGAAAGGCGACGGCAACGATAAAACACAGAATAGGGAAGGCGATACCAATACGCATAAGACCTCTTATATTTGTGATGAGCAGGCTTAGAATACGATGTTATAGGGTCTCATGCTAGAGTTGAGGCCCGGGATCGTTTACTAACCCTGCGATCACCCTTTACCCTGGTTAACGATCGTATTGAATAAAGGGACAATAGCTCTTCGATATTTATGTTTTATTTTGGCCTTAAAAGAGCGCTGTTGCATAATATAGTTCCAGATCTCTTTCTTTTTACGATTGATATCATCATTTCCTTTGATGCTATTTATCGTTGAAACGTTGGACTCGGAAGAAAGGCTAACAGGGTGGGGAACCACTGAGTGGACATTGAGCAGAGACAAATCTTCGAAAAAGCTCCATTTGTCTGCAACCATCCATACTGGAAATAGCGCTTCCAGCAGCGACTGAGCACCTTTGTTATTGATTATATAACTATGAGCTGTGGTCGCGTGTTGAGTCTTGTTTAATGTGAACGCATCAAAAATTTTGCATGTTTCTTTTTTATAGTATTTATTGACTCGGCTCAACAGCACAACATTAGGCTGGTGTTTTGGTAGCTGAATTTTAGCAAGAATCTGCTCAAGACGTTTCTCAAGTATAACGTCGTCTTCAAGGATTAATGCTTGCTCAATATGTTCATCAATCATTTTCTTATATATTTTTTGATGACTAAGCGCACAACCAATTTCACCAGGAAGAAATGCATAATTGGTTTTTCTGGCGAGTTTTGCTATCTCTTCATCCGACAATATGCGGCCATCAACGGCTTCAATGAACTCATACTCAAGATTCAGTGCAGTAAGCTGGCCTTCCATTTTGAGGCGTCTGTGCGTTGAATCTTTCAGGTTTATAACGAAAATTTTCATCGATACCCTATTACTAAGATACAAAAAAACCAACCTAATGGGTTGGTTTTTCTGAAAATTTGGTCGGCACGGAGAGATTCGAACTCTCGACCCTCGCCACCCCATGACGATGCGCTACCAGGCTGCGCTACGTGCCGATGCAGGTGAATAATAGTACTGTTTTCGGCGCTGAATGCAAGACCGACCTGGCTAACTGATTCATAAATAATCAGTTAGCGATAAAGCGCTTCTCTTCCGTCAGTACCTGAAGCAGCAAACTCAGCTGCGGCTTCTGATCTTCAATCTGCTCGCCTTCGCGATCCCAGGAGCGGTAGCTGCCGTTATGATTTAACACCACGGTTACCTTCGGCGTGGTGATCGCCAGCGCGCTGTTATTGGCGGCTGTCACCCAGTCGTGGCGGCGCGCTGCGCTGAACAGATCCTGACCCTGTGAGTATTCGTTTGCTGGCGTGCTGACGTGAAGCAGGCGCTGCATCAACGTGGTCATCACATCTTTATGATCCGTCAGCGTGTTGATTTGCTGAGCCGGTGTGCCCGGCCAGTGGATAATCAACGGTACCTGCAGTTGGTTACGGGACCACTCAAAGTTCGCCCCTTGTTTATCCAGCGCAACGCCATGGGCGGCGGTGACAATCACAACCGTTTTTTCAAGCTTGCCGGAGTCTTTCAGCGCTGTCAGTACGCGATTGATTTGTTCGTCTACATCCGCAGCGGCACGGCTATAACGACGGTTAAAGCCTTGCTTCTGGGTGTCGTCCATTGTGGTGCCGTTGAACGATACCCATGAGAACCAGCGATTTTCTTCCTGGGCGTAGCTGCCCAGCCAGTTGATCCACTGGCTGGCGGTGTCCGCATCGCTCTGTGTTTTGGACGGCGGCAACGAGAAGTCTGACAGCAGAGCCTGGCGATACATCGGGCTACTGAAGCCATCCGATGAGAACAGGCCGAGCTGATAGCCTTGCTGGTTCAGCGCGGAAATGAGGGCTGCCGGAATACGCGCTGACAATACACCGTCCATATAGCTCGGCGAAATGCCATACAGCAGGCCAAAGATACCGCTGTCGGCGGCATCGCCGGTGCTCATGTGTTGGGTGAAGTTGATGTTCTGCTCGGCGAAACTACCCAATGCAGGCATCTGCTTCTCAAAGCGGGAATAGTTGAGGCTATCGACGGTAATCAGCAGGACGTTTTGCCCCTGCCCCATATCGCGATAACGCAAATCGCTCAGCGGATACTGGACGGAAACGGCTTCAGGATCCCCTTGCTCAATCAGGCGGCGCTGATAGTCCTGCGCATCCAGCAGGCCATGTTTCTCCAGAAACTTACGCGCCGTCATTGGATAGGAGAGTGGCAGATTCGCGCGCTGCATGGTGATGGGGCGATAGAAATTGGCATCTGCCCAGATGTACATCACGTGGGTGGCAACAAAGGCAGTAAACAGGAACCAGGCCAGCGGGCGGGCATAATGACGGCGGCGCGTCAGGCTGCGCAGCTTCTGCCAGCTCCAGGTGGCAAACAGCATCTCAATCAGCAAAATGACCGGGACGCTGATAAACATCAGCTGCCAGTCACGGGCCATCTCGTTTTGGTCAGGGTTGATAACCAGTTCCCAGACGATGGGATTGAGGTGCAGGTGAAAACGGGTAAAGACTTCGCTGTCTATCAGTAACAGCGTCATGCCTGTGGTGGCGAGGATGGCGGATAAAAAACGCATTAACCGCTGGGACATCACCACAAACGTGAGAGGGAAGAGGATCAGCAGATAGGTGGCAAACACCAGAAAGCTGAAATGCCCAACGAGGCTGATGTACGAGTATACGCGACCCGACAGCGTCGTCGGCCAGTCGGCGACAAACAGATAACGGCTACCCAGCACCGAGGCCAGCAGAATGTTGAACAGGGCAAACCAATGCCCCCAACTGACCATCTGGGAGACTTTTTCTCGGTAGGGCTGACGATGAGTCACCATAAACTGTTTGTCGTCTTCCTTAGTGCGCCGGATCGTCGCTAACAGAAGATTGCAGCGCCTGAGCAAAAGAGCGGGCAATCGCCGGGCGCTGTGCTGGCGCGACGCTTGTGTTAATCAGGTTAGTCACCATATTGCCCAACACCATCAGCGACAGGTCGGTGGGTGCCTTGTGTTTTTCCAGCACGTTGGCTAATTCTGCGAGCAACTGCTCAACGTGTTCATCACTGTAGCGGGAGAGTTGTGGCATAGATCAAAATCTGTTGTTCAGGAAAGGGCAACATATTACCGTAGCAGCATCTTTTTTTCCGCTTTTTTTCGCCTTTACACAGTTGCGCCTGCGGTGGTTGAATACCGCCCGGTCTAAAAGGAGAGTTTAACATGAGTCTGGATATCAACCAGATTGCCCTGCACCAGATGATCAAGCGTGACGAAGATAACCTTGAAGTGGTGCTGCGCGATAGCTTGCTGGAGCCAACGGCAACGGTCGAAGAGATGATGGCCGAACTGCACCGGGTTTACAGTGCAAAGAACAAAGCTTACGGCATGTTCAACGAAGACAGCGAACTGGCGGAGTCGCTTCGCCTGCATCGTCAGGGTGAGGAAGATTTTCTGGCGTTCAGCCGTGCGGCAACCGGTCGCCTGCGTGATGAGCTGGCAAAATATCCGTTTGCTGACGGCGGCATCGTGCTGTTTTGTCATTATCGCTATCTGGCGGTGGAGTATCTTTTGGTCGCGGTACTCAATAACCTGAGCAGCATGCGCGTCAACGAACAGCTGGATATCAGCTCCACCCATTATTTAGATATCAACCACGCTGATATCGTGGCGCGTATCGATCTTACCGAGTGGGAAACCAATCCGGAATCCACTCGTTATCTGACGTTCCTGCGCGGGCGCGTTGGACGCAAAGTTTCAGATTTCTTTATGGACTTCCTCGGCGCGGGCGAAGGGCTGAACGCGAAAAAGCAGAACCGTGCTTTGATGCAGGCCGTTGATGATTTCACCGCAGAAGCGCAGCTCGATAAATCTGAGCGTCAAAACGTGCGTCAGCAGGTGTATACCTACTGTAACGAGCAGCTTCAGGCGGGCGAAGAGATTGAAGTTGAGTCGCTGTCGAAAGAGCTGTCGGGCGTCGCCGAAGTGAGCTTCCAGGAGTTTACTGCGGAAAAAGGCTATGAGCTTGAAGAGAGCTTCCCGGCCGATCGCAGTGCGCTGCGTCAGTTAACCAAATACGCGGGCAGCGGCGGTGGGTTGACCATCAATTTTGATGCACTCCTGCTCGGCGAACGTATTTTTTGGGACCCGGCGACCGATACGCTGACCATTAAAGGCACGCCACCGAATCTGCGCGATCAGCTTAAACGTCGCACTGGCAGTAATTAAGCCATAAAAAAACCCCGCCGAAGCGGGGTTTGAGACTGATGACAAACCTCTAACGAGTGCAGTTTTGTCATTAGCGACCGAACAAAAAATAAGGAAAATCAATTCATTGATTTTCGGCTGCTCACCACAAAGAAGGAAAAACCACGTTTTTTCCTTCTTTGTCAGCAATCTGAAACCCCGCCGAAGCGGGGTTTTTTCTCAACCAGTCAGCAGCAATTAAGCGCGAACGAAGTCGATGTGAGTGACTTTTGGCTTGTAAGCGTGACGCTGAACAGCCTGTACCTTCACTTTTTCTTCTTTACCATCAACAACCAGGGTCAGAACGTCAGCATAAAACTCGTCTTTAGACTGAGCGTTAAATACTTTGTCGTGATCCAGTTCGATAGCTACCGGAGCAGCTGCGCCACCGTAAACGATAGCGGGAACTTTGTTAGCTGCGCGCAGGCGGCGGCTCGCACCCTTACCCTGCTCTTTACGTACTACTACGTCAAAAGTAAACATTGAAGTCTCTCTTTAAATTAAGCCTGTTACAGGCGACCCAGCAACAGGTAAGTGATCTGCTTTGCACATGCAAAAGCGGGCGGCATTATAGCCCCCAATTCTGCGAGGGGCAATGAAAAGAACGTCTTTGTTCATCCAGCGTCATTCCGGGCCGCCGCCGGAAATCGCGGCTGTCTTTAGCGCGGGACAACAAACAGGGCTTTGCATCCCGGGCACAGAATGGCTTGTCGGAGTCGAATTTTGGAGGAGGGCTGCGTCGATTTGGCCCCACATTCGGGGCAGGTAACCGTAGTGTTCGCTGTATTGCCTATGAATTTCAGTGCGTTATCGAACCAGGACATGATGATGAACCTTCCAGTGAACGGGATTCACCCTACCATGAAAGTGTGCAAAGCCTTTCACGGTATCGTCACAAAGCGGAAAAGGCCTCCTGCGAGGCCTGCTCTTGTTAAAGCTGACTGACTTTCCCCTGGAAAATCACTGGGCCGGAAGGGCCAGCCAGTTTCGAGCCGCCAACAGGTTCCAGACTGATGGCCAGCACGGTCTGATTATCCAGCGTCTCACCAGCTAACTTGAAGCTGTTTCGATCGTGATCAACGATAAGCCCCAATGAACGCGGTGCTGCGCTGCCCTTAATAAGCCACAGCTGCAAGTTTTTATCCTGTGGGAGCGTGACGTTCAGTGCGGAAACCTGAATCATCGAGGCTGCTTTGTCCAGACTCACCACAAACTGTGCATTCGGCTGAGTTCCGTTCAGTACGGCGATAGGCTGCAGTTCTGGCGTGTTATAGACATGAGTGAAGATAACAATTCCTGTCATTGCTGCAGCCAGTGCCCAGCCAAGCCAGAACAGAGGGCGTTGGCGAGACGGTGAAACCACTGATACAGGGCGCTGAATCAGGTCGTGCTCGATGTGCTGCCAGAGCGCAGGCGAGGGCGTGACATCACGAGTGGTCACGTCAATGCCACTGAAGGCTTTTTGCCAGTGCAGCACCTCGGCGGCAAAGTGTTCATCTTCATTAAGGCGTTTATCAAGCTGCTGCCGTGTCTGATTGTCGGTCAGCCCCAGCACATATTCCGCCGCGATAAGCGTTTCTTTGTCCTCGACACTCATAGGCCAATACACTCCCTGAGATGCGTCAACGCGCGGCGGATCCAGCTTTTCACGGTGCCTTCAGGCTGGCTCATGGAAAGGGCAATTTCGGTTTGCGACAGGCCGCGATAATAGGCCAGGGCAATGCTTTGGCGCTGCTCGGCAGGTAAGTGCTCCATGCAGTGCTGAAGGCGACGGGCTTCCTGATGAACGTCTTCGGCGGGTAATGGGGCCTGAAATCCTTCCTCTGCTTCGCTGATGTCGTCCACGGAACAGCAGCGATTTTCGTGCTTGCGAAGATAATCAATGGCCCGGTTTCTGGCGATGTGGCTGAGCCAGATTTGCGGCTCGCTGCGCTGTTCATCGTAATACATCGCCGATTGCCAGATTTGAATGAAGGTATCGTGCAGGATCTCTTCTGCCCAGTCACGGCGTCTGACCATCCGCAGAATGATGCCAAACAGCCTGGGGGAGAGGGTGCGATAGAGTTGCGCCAGCGCGTCTTTATCCCCGCAGGCAATCTGGCTCATTAATCCGGCATGTATGTGTGGTGCGTTAGTTGTCATTCGATTCCCTGTTAAAGGTGCAGCCACACGAAGCGTGACTGCACACAGTATAGGCAACCGTTTATGGCATCAGCACAGTATCGATCACGTCAATCACCCCGTTGCTCTGATTCACGTCGTAGGTGGTGATATTGGCAATATTGCCGCGCACATCTTTAAGCTGAATATTATGTGGCCCGTTCGCCATCACCCACAGGGATTCCCCATTGACGGTTTTCAGCTCCGCTTTGCCGCCACCAGCTTTGATTTTTTTCTCCAGCGCTTTCATATCCAGTTTGCCGGCCACCACGTGATAGGTCAGAACGCTGGTGAGTTTTTGTTTGTTTTCAGGTTTGAGCAGGGAGTCCACTGTGCCTGGAGGAAGTTTTTCGAAGGCGGTATTGGTGGGGGCAAAAACGGTAAAGGGCCCACTCCCTTCAAGCGTTGGCACCAGTCCGGCTGCTTTGACCGCCGCCACAAGGGTGGTGTGATCTTTCGAATTGACGGCATTCTGCACAATATTTTTAGAAGGATACATGGCCGCGCCGCCGACCATGACGGTGTTGTTATCCATCATTGCCGCCTGTGAGGCGCCGCTAAAGACCAGAGCAGAAAAAAGCAGAGTTGGCAGGAATTGTTTCATTTTCACTTCCCTCATTCAGATTGTAGATGGGGCTGATGTGCCCTCATCTGTTAATACGATTGGGGAAGGAAAACGGATGCAAAAAAAACGAAAAATTATCGCATTTCGTTTGCCCGACGAAAACGGCCTTCATAATCAAAGACTTTTTCACGGACTTGCCAGAACTGACCCTTCTTACGGGCGACGACAAAATCGGGGTGCCGCAATAACACTTCCTGCGCAATGATATCGGCAGGGGTTATCCAGCGCAGCGGCACGCCGGGTGTGCGAGAATGCGGGCGTATAAACAGTTGTTCGAAGGCGGTTTTCTGCGCGGGCGTCTGCAGGCGGAAGCGTTCACTAACATCAGCCCCGTCTTCATCGTAATAAGTGATTTTCAGCCATGGGCCTTTTTCGTCCGCGCCATTCTGAAGTGACATCCCACTGCAGCGTAACACCAGGGCATCTTTCAGCTTCAGCGCGGCTTTCAGCATGTCGTCCGGGTCGACCAGGACCGTGTCACATTCCCGGCAACGGCGGGCGGCGATGTCGTTTTCCGCATTGCACTGCGGGCAGTTTTTAAACCGAAAACGAAAATCGCACTGCTCTCGATGGCCTTCGTCATCTTCCAGCCAGCCCTGACAGCGACGACCAAAGTGTTCGATTAGCGTGCCGTCCGACGTGGTTTTCCCCCAGAAGGTGTTAGCAAAGCCGCAGGCAGGGCAAAAGACTTGTACCGGCACGTTGTCACTTTTGCCTTTTGGCGCACCGACTTCAGGGGCGAAAAGGTCGTGCGGATTACCAGCGTAATCCAGAATCAGGCAGTCGGTTTTTCCCGGAGAAAGGCGCAGGCCGCGGCCAACAATTTGTTGGTAAAGACTCACTGATTCCGTGGGGCGCAGGATAGCAATCAAATCGACGTGCGGCGCATCGAAGCCGGTCGTGAGTACCGCCACGTTGACCAGATAGCGAAATTTTTGCGCTTTAAACTCTTCAATCAGGCGGTCGCGTTCCGGTGTGGGCGTTTCGCCAGTAATCAGTGCGGCATCGCTCGCTGGCAGCAGGCCGGTTATCTCTTTGGCGTGTTCGACGGTCGAAGCGAAAATCATCACCCCTTTGCGGTTCTGCGCAAACTCGACAATCTGGCTGATGATATGTGGCGTCACTCGCTGCTGTTTTTTCAGCTCGCGATTAAGGTCTGACTCGCTAAACAGGCCATTACTTTGCACCTGTAAACGGCTGAAGTCGTACTGCACCACCGGCATATCAAGGCGCTCCGGCGGCGTCAGAAAGCCATGCTTAATCATGTAGCGCAGTGGCAGCTCATAGATGCAGTCGCGGAACAGCGCTTTTTCATCGCCGCGTACCATGCCGTGATAATGGAAGCGATAAATCCAGCCTTTGCCCAAACGAAACGGTGTGGCGGTTAACCCCAAAAGACGTAAGTGAGGATTCACCTGCCGCAGATGCGCCAGGATTTGCTGATACTGGCTGTCGTCGTCATCGCTAATGCGGTGGCACTCATCGACGATAAGCAGCGAAAACTCACCTTTGAAATGGTCGAGGTTACGCGCCACCGACTGAACGCTGCCAAACACCACTTTCCCGTGGCTCTCTTTACGCTTCAGCCCTGCGGCGTAAATATCGGCCTCCAGACCCAGCGCGAGGTACTTCGCATGGTTCTGCGCCACAAGCTCTTTGACGTGAGCCAGCACCAGCACGCGGCCACGCGCAAGACGCGCCAGCTCGGCGATCACCAGGCTTTTTCCTGCACCCGTGGGCAGAACAATCACCGCAGGCTGCTGATGCTGACGAAAGTGGGCGAGGGTAGCGTCCACCGCTTCCTGCTGATAAGGGCGAAGAGTAAAGGTCATCTTTCCGGGGTCATTTTTCCTTCTTTGTTAGCATTCTAACAGTATGCCACGAATCTTTTCGCTTGAGTGGCTTAGCAGGGCCGTTATACTTGAACGCTGAAATTGCTTCTTTAAATCGGGCCAGGCCCGACACCCGCACTCTTACAGGCTAAAAATACTTCATGCGACTCGATAAGTTTATCGCTCAGCAACTCGGCGTCAGCCGTGCCATTGCCGGGCGCGAGATCCGCGCCAGCCGCGTTACCGTGGACGGCGAGATTGTCAAAAGCACTGCGTTCAAAATCCTGCCAGAACACGATGTGGAATATGACGGAAACCCGTTAGCACAGCAAACTGGCCCGCGTTACTTCATGCTGAACAAACCGCAGGGTTATGTGTGTTCCACGGATGACCCGGATCATCCGACGGTGCTGTACTTCCTCGATGAACCTGTAGCGCACAAACTGCATGCGGCAGGGCGCCTGGATATCGACACCACCGGGCTGGTGCTGATGACCGATGACGGTCAGTGGTCGCACCGCATCACCTCGCCGCGTCACCATTGCGAGAAAACCTATCTGGTGACGCTGGAATCTCCGGTCGCCGATGACACAGCCGAACAATTCGCCAACGGCGTTCAACTGCATAATGAAAAAGATCTCACCAGGCCTGCACAGCTCGAAGTGATCACCCCGACAGAAGTTCGGTTGACCATCAGCGAAGGCCGCTATCATCAGGTGAAGCGTATGTTTGCCGCCGTGGGGAACCACGTGGTCGGCTTGCACCGTGAACGCATCGGTGAGATCAGACTTGATGACAGCCTGGAGCCGGGGGAATACCGAGCGCTTACGGAAGATGAAATTGCCAGCGTCGGCCTGACGCTGCGCTAAATCAGGAGTAACTCAGTGACCACCAGGCAGCACTCATCGTTGGGTATCGTCTTCATCCTTGGCCTGTTGGCCATGCTGATGCCACTCTCCATTGATATGTATCTCCCGGCGCTGCCGGTGATCTCTGCACAGTTTGGCGTGCCTGCGGGCAGCGCTCAGATGACCCTCAGTACTTACATTCTGGGCTTTGCCCTCGGGCAGTTGCTGTACGGGCCGATGGCAGACAGCATCGGGCGTAAGCCGGTTATTCTTGGTGGCACACTGGTGTTTGCTGGGGCTGCGGTTGCCTGTGCGTTATCGCAAACCATTGACCATCTGATCGTCATGCGCTTTTTCCACGGCCTTGCGGCGGCTGCGGCGAGCGTGGTAATTAACGCCCTGATGCGCGATATCTACCCGAAGGAAGAGTTTTCCCGCATGATGTCTTTCGTCATGCTGGTGACGACGATTGCGCCGCTGGTGGCGCCAATCGTCGGGGGGGCCGTGCTGGTGTGGTTTAGCTGGCATGCGATTTTCTGGATCCTCGCCATCGCGGCCCTGCTGGCGTCGACCATGATCTATTTCTTTATCAACGAAACGCTGCCGCCTGAACGCCGACAGAAGTTTCACATTCGCACCACCATGGGCAACTTTGCCTCGCTGTTCCGCCACAAGCGGGTGTTGAGCTACATGCTGGCCAGCGGCTTCAGCTTTGCCGGGATGTTCTCTTTCCTCAGTGCCGGGCCGTTTGTCTATATCGAATTGAACCACGTTTCACCGCAGCACTTTGGTTACTACTTTGCGCTGAACATCGTGTTCCTGTTCATCATGACCATCATCAATAGCCGCTTTGTGCGCCGTGTCGGGGCGATAAACATGTTCCGAGCAGGCCTGTGGATCCAGTTTGCGATGGCCATGTGGATGGTGATAACCGCGCTGCTTGGCGCAGGTTTCTGGTCGCTGGTGGTGGGTGTGGCCGCTTTTGTCGGCTGTGTGTCGATGGTTTCCTCGAACGCGATGGCGGTTATTCTCGATGAATTCCCACACATGGCGGGTACCGCGTCTTCCCTGGCGGGCACTTTCCGTTTTGGGATTGGTGCGCTGGTGGCCGCGTTGCTGTCGATGGCGACGTTTACCACCGCCTGGCCGATGCTGATTTCTATTGCCTTCTGCGCCACGAGCTCTGTTCTCTTCTACTTCTACGCCAGCCGTCCCCGCAAGACCTCGCACTAAGCAAAGCAGAGGGGCGAAATTGCCCCTTTCTTGATGCACATCAACCGCTAATCTTTTTACACTATTTGACTATGTTTCTTTTATGTAAAATCAATTAGTGCAAAAAGTCACATTGTTGTAGATAAAAAAATTGTGTTAGATCACAAAAACGGGTACATATAGCGCCGTTATGTATCCTGACATGAATTCTGATGACAAAAAGAGTGAGTTCCCCTTTAAAGGGCGCTGAACGTTTTCTTTTCAGGATGCAGGATGTTTTGTAAACAATGTGTTAATATAGGTGTGAAATATTTGTGAAGTATTTTGCTTCCGGGGAAAAAGACGTGAATACATTACAGCTCTCTATCATACATCGACTGCCGCAGAGCTATCGTTGGTCCGAGGGTTTTGCAGGCTCCAGAGTTGAACCGATTCCGCAAAACGGCAACCCCGATGATAACAGCCTTGTGGCGCTGAAATTGCTGAGCCCGGCAGGGGATAAAGCGTGGCCAGTGATGCAAAAACTCAGCGAGGCGCTGACCGATATCGAAGTGCGCAGTTCAGTGCTGGAGTGCGAAGGTGAACCCTGCCTGTTTGTTGAAATGCAGGATGAGTTCGCCGCGACCTGCCGGCTGAAAAATTTCGGCGTGGCTATCGCAGAACCTTTCTCAGGCAACACTCCTTTCTGATTTTCAGCTCAGGGTAATCAGCTGGCGAGTGTACTCGTGTGCAGGCTCGTCAAAAACGCGCTGACACTCACCCTGCTCGACGACTTCCCCCTGACGCAGCACAATCACCTGATGGCACAGTGAGCGCACGACGTGCAGGTCATGGCTGATAAAGATATACGCCAACTGATGCTTTTGCTGAAGAGACTTCAGCAACGCCAGAATTTGCGCCTGAACGGTTCTGTCCAGCGAAGAGGTCGGCTCGTCGAGCACGATAAGCTGCGGTTTGAGGATCAGCGCGCGGGCGATGGCAATACGCTGGCGCTGGCCGCCTGAAAACTCTGCCGGGTAACGCCAGCGTGTCTCAGGATCCAGGTCCACTTCTTTCATCACGCTAACCACCTCGGCTTCCCGCGCTTCACTGGAAAGTGTTGGCTGGTGCACGCGTAACCCTTCTTCAATAATTTGCAGCACATTCAGACGCGGATTGAGCGACGAATTCGGGTCCTGAAACACCACCTGAATGCGGTGGCGCAGGGGCAGCATTTGCTTGCGCGTGCGGCCTGCTATCGGCTGCCCGGCAAACGTAATTTTCCCGGACGAAGCAATCAGCCGCAGCAGCGCGAGGCCTGTCGTGCTTTTCCCCGAACCCGATTCGCCAACTAAACCCAGTGTTTCACCCGTTCGCAAGGTGAAAGAGAGGTTGTTGACCACGGTGTTCTCAGCCACTGTACGTCGCAGCAGCCCCTTGCGGATTGGGAAGGCAACACGAAGATTTTCGACTTCCAGCAACGGTGAACTGTCTGTCTGAAGGGGAATGGGTTCACCCGCCGGTTCGCTGTTCAGCAGTTTAATGGTGTAAGGGTGCTGAGGATGAGAAAACAGCTTCAGGGCGAAGCTCTGTTCCACGCAGCGCCCGTTTTGCATGACGGCAACGTTGTCGGCCAGCTTGCGAACAATGCTCAGGTTATGGGTGATGAACAGCAGCCCCATGTTCAGTTCTTTGCGAAGTTCGCGCAGCAATTGCAGAATTTGCGCCTGCACGGAGACATCCAGCGCAGTGGTTGGTTCATCGGCAATCAGCAGTTCCGGGCGCGTCAGCAGCGCCATGGCAATCATCACACGTTGACGTTCACCGCCTGAAAGCTGATGCGGATAATCATTCAGCCGCTGTCGGGCGTTGCGTATCCCCACGCGATCCAGACAGGTTAGAATCTCACCCCGAGCCGCTTCCTTACGCATCCCGCGATGAATCGACAACACTTCATAAAGCTGTTTTTCAAGAGTATGCAGCGGATTCAGGGAAACCATCGGCTCCTGAAAAATCATCGCGATGCGATTACCACGTACGCTTCTGAGCATGCGCTCGTCTGCATGTAACAGGCTTTCGCCGTGGAAACGAATATCGCCAGTCGGGTAACTGACTGGTGGCTCAGGCAACAGGCGCAATATGGAAAGCGCGGAGACACTTTTGCCAGAACCTGATTCACCGACCAGGGCCAGCGTTTCCCCGGCCTCGATGTTCAACGACAGTTCACTCACCACGGTGCGAGCCTCGCCTCTGGCGGTGAAGGCAATCGAGAGGTTGTCGATGGCTAATAAAGGTTGTGTCATGTTAAACCGCCTTACCGGGGTCAAAGGCGTCGCGCACGGCTTCACCGATAAATATCAGCAGTGACAGCAACAGGGCGACGGAGACGAAGGCGGTGATGCCCAACCACGGTGCCTGTAAATTGTTTTTTCCTAGCAGCAGCAGTTCACCGAGCGACGGCGAACCGAGGGGCAAACCAAAGCCAAGAAAATCGAGCGAGGTGAGGGTGGTGATGGAGCTGCAAAGAATAAAAGGCATAAAAGTCAGCGTGGCGACCATCGCGTTCGGCAGCATGTGGCGGAAAATAATGGCCCGGTCGCTGACACCCAAAGCCTGAGCCGCCCGGATATAGTCAAAATTACGGGTACGCAAAAACTCCGCGCGTACCACGCCCACGAGCGTCATCCAGCCAAAAAGGACCGTAATGGCCAGCAGCCACCAGAAATTAGGTTGCACCACGCTTGAAAGCAGAATGATTAAAAACAGCGTCGGCATCCCTGACCACACTTCGATAAAGCGCTGGCCCCATAAATCGATTTTCCCGCCGTAATAGCCTTGCACCGCGCCCGCCAGCACGCCCATCACGCTGGAACACAGCGTCAGCATCAGGCCAAACAGCAGTGAAATGCGGGTGCCATACAGAATGCGCGCCAGCACGTCGCCGCCGTTTGCATCGGTGCCCAGCCAGTTTTGCGCGGAAGGTGGAGAAGGGAAGGGGCGATCGGTCGCGAAGTTAATCGATGTCGCGCCAAAACGGATCGGTGCCCACAGGACGCGGCCGTGATCGCTAAGCTGTTTTTGCAACCAGGGGTCCTGATAATCCGCCGCCGTAGCAAACTGGCCGCCAAATTCTTTTTCGCTGTAGGTTTTCAGCGCCGGAAAGTAGATCTCGCCGTGATATTCGACGATAAGTGGACGATCGTTGGCGATCAACTCCGAGCAGAGGCTGCAGGCAAAAATAATAAGAAACAGAATCAACGACCAAAAGCCGCGTCGGTTATGACGAAAACGCGCCCAGCGGGCCTGGTTGACGGCGTTTAAACGTGGCATCAGCGTCCCTCAAAATCGATGCGCGGATCGACCAGCGTGTAGGTGATGTCGCTGACAATATTCAGCAGCAGACCTATCAGAGTGAAGATGTAAAGCGTGCCGAACATGACCGGATAGTCCCGGGACACGGTGGCTTCATAGCCCAAAAGCCCAAGCCCGTTTAGCGAGAACATCACTTCGATAAGCAGCGAACCGGTAAAAAACATACTGATGAACGTGGCTGGAAACCCTGCTATCACCAGCAGCATGGCGTTACGGAAGATATGCCGCCAGAGGATATTTTTCTCGCTAACGCCTTTCGCCCTGGCGGTCACCACATACTGCTTGCGAACTTCATCGAGAAACGAGTTTTTGGTCAGCATGGTCAGGGCGGCAAACCCGCCAATCACCGTGGCGAGTACGGGTAATGTGATATGCCAGAGATAGTCGGTTATCTTCTGATACCACGGCAGAGTGTCAAAATTAGGGGAAACCAGCCCGCGTAGCGGGAAGATGTCGTAATACGTGCCGCCAGCAAACAGGACAATCAGCACAATGGCGAACAGAAATGCCGGAATGGCATATCCCACGATGATAAACGCGCTACTCCAGGTATCGAAGCGACTGCCGTTTTGCACGGCTTTGCGTATCCCCAGTGGAATCGACACCAGGTAGATTATCAGCGTGCTCCATAGCCCAAGTGTTATCGACACCGGTAAGCTTTGCTTAATCAGGTGTAACACCGATGCGCTGCGAAACAGGCTGTCGCCAAAGTCAAAACGCACATAGTCCCAGAGCATCTTGAAATAGCGTTCGTGCATGGGCTTATCAAAACCGTAGCGGTGGGTTAATTCGGCGATCACTTCGGGATCAAGACCGCGGCCGCCACGATACTGGCTCTCACTGATATTGCCCACGCCAGTTCTGGCATGCGTTGCGCCCATGCCAGAGGAACCGCTACCCGGCATCGCGCCCGGTTGACCAAACTCGATCGCCGCAATCGCCTGATCGACCGGGCCGCCAGGCGCAATCTGCACGATGAAAAAGTTAATGGTGATAATGGCCCACAGCGTCGGAATAACCAGCAGCAGTCGGCGAATCAGATAGGCACCCATCTTCGTTCCTTAACGCCGGGCTTCCGGCAGTTTCGCCGCTTTGTTAACGTCATACCACCAGGTGTCGAAACCCAGAGCATAAACAGGGCGCGTGGCAGGATGCGAGAATTTATCCCAGTACGCCATGCGGTCCGAGGCCATGTACCACATCGGGATCTGATAGAAATTCCAGGTCAGCACGCGATCGAAGGCTCGGCCGAGCGGCAGCAGTTTCTGCTTGTTGCCTTCCCAGCGAATCATTTGCTGAATCAGGTTATCAATCACCGGGCTGCTGACGCCAGGGCCGTTGTAAGACGAATTGATGTAGGCGGAAGACCAGTAGATTTGCAAATCGCTGCCGCTCGGCCAGGGCATTGCTCGCCACAGACGCGGCATCATGTCGTAGTCGCGGGAACGCATCCGATTGGTGGCCTGTGAAATGTCCACCTGGCGGATGTCCATCTTCACGCCCAACCTTTCCAGGTTATGCTGGAAGGGCATCACCCACTGATTGTTGCCCGCTGAGGGCAGCAGCAGTTCAAACTGTAGCGGTTTGCCGGTGGCGGCATTCACTCGCTGTTGGCCTTTCAGCACCCATCCGGCATCGTTCAACAGCTTATCTGCTTTCAGCAGATTTTCGCGGTCAAAACCATTGCCGTTCGATTTCGGTGGCTGGTAGATGGACGTAAACACTTCCGGTGGCAGATCTTTTTTCATCGGTGCCAGCAACACCAGTTCATCGGCATCCGGGTAGCCTCGCGCCGCATACTCGGTATTCAGGAAGTAGCTGTTTGCCCGGCTGTACGCGCCGTAAAACAGCGCTTTGTTCATCCATTCAAAATCAAACGCCAGGCCGATGGCTTCACGGACTTTGCGATCCGCAAACACCGGACGTTGAATATTAAATGCCAGCCACCGCGCATCCTGTGCGGAGTCGTTTTTTTCTTCCTCTTTGACGATGTAATGGTTGCTGAAGTTTTTGCCGATGTAGCGGGTCGCCCAATTTTTCGGGCTGGTTTCGGTGCGGAAATCGAAGGCTCCCGCCTTGAAGGCTTCGAAGGCAACATTGTCATCGAGATAGTAATCATAGCGAATCGTGTCGAAGTTCCAGCGACCTCGGTTCACTGGCAGGTTAGCGGCCCAGTAATCTTTCACTCGCGAATAAACCACGTACTGCCCCATGCGCCAGGCGGTGATTTTGTAAGGCCCGCTGGCTAAGGGCGGTGTTGAAAGCGGATCGCTGAGCTTATGATTACGCCAGAATTTTTCTGGCATGACGGGCAGCGTGAAGAGGCTAAGCATGTCCTCTTTGCTCGGTTTGGCGAGTTCGATGCGTACGGTTAAAGGGGCGATAGCTTTTACCGTGGTGCCTTTATACACAATGCGGAATTGCGGGACGCCTTCGGTCATGAATTTATGGAAGGTGAACGCCACATCCTGAGCGGTAATTGGGCTGCCATCGTGAAAACGAGCGTGGGGATTGAGCGTGACTTCAGCCCACGAAAAATCGTCGGCATAGCGGGCCATATCGGCAATCAGCGGATAGTAGCTGCCAGGCTCATCATCAGATGTGGTAAACAGCGCGTCATACAGCGCATCGGTGCGTTCAGCGGCATTGCCGCGCAGGGCAAAGCGGTTAAAGTTGTCGTAAGCCCCTAACGCGGAGAGCGTCACCGCGCCCCCTTTCGGTGCGGCAGGGTTCACATAGTCGTAGTGGGTGAAGTTAAAGGCATACTTCGGTTCGCCAATCACAGCAAACGCGTAGCTCTCTTTAATGGTTTGCGCGTGCACTGTCAGGGAAAACAGCGTCAGCAGCAACAGACCCATGCGCACAACACTCACCGATATCTCTTCCTTCTGCGGTCATTAACAGGCAAGTAGACTCATCCTGTTGAATCATAAGTGACGCTCAGGCCGTTGTGAAATAATTCTCAGGTTTGGCATGGGCTTCCACCAGTTTTTCCAGCGTCAGCGGGCGGCTAATCCAGTATCCCTGCAGGAAATTAACGCCGTGCTGGCGCAGCCAGTTTGCCTGCTCCTGGGTTTCTACTCCTTCAGCAACGGTCACCAGACTCATCTTCTTCGCAAGCGTGAGCACGGCATCAAGCACCGGAGAGGTCACGGTCTCTGTACCGATAGCATTGACGAAGCCACGGTCGATTTTCAGATAGTCGAACGAATAGCGTTCCAGATAGATAAGCGCACTGTGGCCGGTGCCGAAATCGTCAATCGCAATTTCATACCCTTCGTGATGCAGCCATTCAAAGAGTTTCATCGCCTGGCGCTGATTCAACATATCGCGTTCGGTAATCTCTAACACTAGCTGGAAATAGTTGGGCGGTAACATCGCACTGAGATCGCGTAAATCCTGCTGGAAACTCTCCGCCAACAAATGCGCTGGCGCGATGTTAATGCCAAGTTTCGCCCCTGGCGGCAGGAGTTGTTGTAAGACAGGGGCGTCTTTGGCGATGAGATCAAACAGATGACGCGTTAGCGGGACAATGAGCTGCTGAGCTTCCGCAAAGTTGATAAAAGCATCCGGCGGAATTTCACCTGCACTTGGGTGTTTCCATCTCATCAGCACTTCCACGCCGCGGATTTGCATGGTTTCTGCTTCTACGACGGGCTGGTACACCACATAAAACTGATTGCGCTTGATGGCCGACGTAATCTCTTTACCGGGGCGCAAACGTACAGTCAGCACGTAGTAACAGAGCAAGCCCGTCAGCAGCCCGCACATGGCCCCCATCAGCAGCGAGAATTGCATATTCTCCGTCGCCCACGCATCGCCGTAAATGTAGATGGTGAGTGGCAATCCGTTGAGTTTGGCGACCCGCACGGGTTTGCCTTTGAGTGCTCTCGCAGATATGGGCTGAGGGCTAAACGTCGATATCGCCGTGCCATTGGCAACCAGTGCTACGCCGGTGAACTCATTTTGCCTGGAGGAATACAGGATCCACGGCATCAGGCTGGCGTTGATCGAAGCAAAGATCCCCCGATTTTCCATCAAAGGGTTACGGATCCACAGGGCGAAGGCCGGTTTTTGCGGCATCATTGGCGTACCCGGCAGGATCGCCATATCGATTTTTTTATGCGTATCGATCTGCGGTACAAGTTGCTTTATGGGGACATGCATTTCACCGGTTGCAGAGGAACAGGTGGCATTGTCATTTTCGACTAACAGAAACGCCCGCACGTTAAGGCTAAAGGCGGCCCGCGAAGTGATCTCAGAAGCGACGTCCGTGCAGCGACTCAGGGTCAGTGGCTGCAGTTTATCCACCGTTGTGAGCAATTCGCCAAAGTAATCGTTCAGATAGGATTGCAGGTCATGGGTGATAGTGTCGAACTGACTGGAGCGTTTGTGGTGAAAGAGAGTTAACTGAATACTTCCCGAAAGCAGGGCGGCAACCACTCCCAGCAACAGGCTGGAGAAGAGGATTTTTCGACCGACCGAGAAGTAGCGGGTGAACATAGAGGTATTTTATCCGTGGTATTTGAAACGGTAATTCAACGCTTTGGGACGCGATGCACCGTCTTTCCAGCATAGTCTATTTCGCCATCCTGGCAGGTACGGACGAAAGAAGAAAAAAAGCACTGCTAAGCAGTGCTTTCAGATTGCTGACAAAGAAGGAAAAAGCATGGTTTTTCCTTCTTTGTGGTGAGCAGCCGAAAATCAATGAATTGATTTTCCTTATTTTTTGTTCTGCCACCCATGACAAAACGGTATTCGTTAGAGGTTTGTCATCAGTCTCAAGCAGTGCTTTCATTTTGACTCTTGCTGTCAGCCAAGGGAAAACCGGCAGCAAGAGAGACATCAGGAACGGCTCAGGACACGTCGCGCTTCGTTGTAGCGCTTGTTCCAGTAGGGCTCGTTCATGCTGGAAATCGTCACACCGCTGCTGGTGGAAGCATGAACAAACTGGTCATTACCGATGTAAATACCGACATGGCGGCCCGTAGAACCAGCACGGAACAGGACTAAATCACCGGTACGCAGTTTGCTGCGTGAGATTGATTTGCCCATTTCCTGCTGCTCATAAGTGGAGCGAGGCAGGTCCATACCAAACTGTTCACGGAAGGTACGCTGTACAAAAGCGGAACAATCGATACCGCGTTTGGTGTCACCACCCAGGCGATAACGAACGCCTTTCCAGCTTGCATATTGTTCCATCAGGCGCGACTTAACGTCGAGATTACGCACCATGGATTCAAATTCATCCTGAGAGGCTTGCAGTGATGAAGGATCTTCAGACCCCACAGCATGCGTCTCAGAATGCATATTCTTTGCGGTGTTCGTGGTACTACATGCAGAAAGCAAAACTGCGACTGCTACCGCGGGGATGGCCCGCAGGATGTATCTCAAAATTGGTTGAGATGTGACCATATTGTTTATTTTCCCTTGAAGTCCTTAACGATAAAAACCGTTATAAAAATGCCAAACGTGACGAGACTAAATACCTGCCGACAATGAGACAATTCCCGATTCCCGGAATTGTGCAGTACCGCACAAATTTATTCACTTCCTGAATAATTTATCTCTGAAAGGCAAAACGAGATTGAGAGTACCCGATCCGTCTCAAAGTGACCAGGCCTTTTCTTGGTTTTTTTTATAAGAAATTGTGATAGTGATTGCGAGGTTTCAACTAAGCGGAAAAATGGCGGCAAAACGGGTCGTAAAATAAGCAACCACCTCATTTTTAAGCAGATAACGATGGCAGGAAGATGATCGCCTAAATTAAATTTCACTCAGAAAAAACTCAGGGATCCAAAACGATCCCTGATGAGTGCGATTATTTTTTGTTGGAAATTTGTTTAATTTTTGTTTGAGGCTGTCGGGAGATGACGATCAAAGAGGGCAATCGTCTTATCGCTGATCGGTGTCAACAGTATCCACGGCATCCCAATCAGCACCGCGGTTAGCGATCCGACTGCAATATCGGTAAACCAGTGAGCGCCGATCATCACGCGCGGGAAAGCAAAAACCACAAAAATAATCAGGGCAACAATCGCCGCCTTTTGGCTAAAATATCGCCACATAAAGGTCGCGAATATCAGCAGCATCATTCCGTGATCGCCCGGGAAACTGTCCTTCGACGCATCCTTCGTAGAAATATGCAGCAAATCGCCGACCCGATGAACATCAGGGAAAAAGAGAGAAGGGCTGACGCGTTTTACCGGCATTAAATGTTGCGCTAACTGATTCACCACGACGGCGGAAAGTAGCATCACCAGGCCGATAATCATGATTCTTCGACGCCCTGCTGACTGTTCTTTCAGCCAGAAGCTCAGCATCAAACCGCCCATTGCCAGCAGCGAGCACCCGTCAAAAGCGCGGTTATTGGTGATGGCCAGCAACCAGACATAGGCGCGATTCTGCGCCACGCCCTGGTCGAAGAAATGAAAGATCGCGGAATCGACAGGGAACCAGAAGCCATGGTTTGGCATCAGGTACCAGCTGAGAAAGAGCGCAAAACCGGCGACATTAAGCAGTAAAATAAGGGGAATTCGAGTTTTCATAGCACAATCTTTAAGGCAAAAAACAACGTCGGACCATACAGACGTTAACTTAAACGAAGCTTCAACAAGGCGGACTGCAGGCTGTTCCAGTCCGTTTCTGTATCGTTAATCAGTTCGATGCGGCTGTCCGGTGGCGCAACGGCCTGGGTTTCAATTCGCAGATCTGCGCCCTGACGGTTGATCCTCACCAGACCTTCTGGGATCCGAAGCACGCCTTTCACTCTTGACACGGAGGCCAGACGGGCCCATTCCAGTATGCCGATGGTATCGAAGACGGTATCAGCATCAAAAATCCAGCCGCAGGCTTGATGACCCTGACCGCTATTGATACTGCGACGCCAGCGTTGATGCTCAGGCAGGGATAACGCTGCCAGCCCTTTATTGGATGCGTGGCTGTGCGAATGCTCAGCGCTTTCCGGGAGCTGAGCCAGATTACGACGTGGCAAATCGAGCAACGAAACGTCAATAGCACCCTGAGTCGCCTCAACGAACTGGCGCTCACCGCCAAATTTGTCCCACCAGGTATTGAAGGCTAACTGGCTTTCAGGCGTTGCCCGGTCACTTTTATTGGCCACGATGATATCTGCCGCCGCGAGCTGATCGCGGAAGTTTTCATTGTTCACCACTTTCTCATCCAGCAACTGGCGAGGGTCGAGCACGCAAAGCGTGGCGCGCAATTCAATCCACGGTTCATACACTGGTGCGGTCAGAATATCGAGGATCTGCTTTGGATGACCGAGCCCCGTCGGTTCAATCAACAGACGATCGGGCTTGGCCTGGCGCAGCAACGTATTGAGCCCAACTTGCATGGGTAAACCGTTGACACAGCACATGCAGCCGCCAGGGATCTCTTTGAGCTGCGCGCCGCTGTCGGCCAGCAAAGCGCCGTCGATCCCGACTTCGCCGAACTCATTCACCAGCACCGCCCATTTTTCATCGGCAGGTTTGGTGGCCAGTAAATGAAGGATCGAGGTTGTTTTACCGCTGCCAAGAAAACCGGTAATCAGGTTAGTTATGGTCACGTGAGCTCCAGGTTGCCTGACGGTGTCAGTGTAATACTGTAACAAGAACCCGTTATCCTGGCGAAAAACGACGGAAAAGAGAAGGGAATGCGCGGACAGAAGGGGATTCTGTCCGCTAAAAAGCAGGAACTGTTAAATCTTGAGGGTATTCTTCACCGCCTGACGAGCACCTTGCTGAACAAGTCGCTGCCAGGCTTGCTGAATTTCGTTCACAAATCGGGTGTTCTGCGGCAGGTCCTGGCCAAAAATTTCGCTCAGCGTGAGCAGGGCGGTGACGCGGTCGTCTTCGCTGCTGGTGGCGACAATAGCTTTGATCTTATCCGCAAGCGGATCGCGAACATCAATGGCTTGCCCGTTTTCATCGGTGCCGCTGACGTAACGCATCCAGCCCGCTACGCCCAGGGCAAGCAGCGGCCACTGGCTTTCGCGTTCCAGATGCACACGAATGCCTTCCAGCATGCGCTGTGGCAGTTTTTGACTGCCGTCCATCGCAATTTGCCAGGTGCGGTGTTTCAACGCTGGGTTAGTGAAGCGTGTGATGAGGCTGTCGGCATAGGCCTGTAAGTCAACGCCCGTAATGCGTAAGGTTGGCGCTTGTTCCTGTATCATCAACTGCAAGGCTGCAACGTGGAAATCCTCGTCTTGCATGCAGTCGCTGATGTGGTCGTAGCCCGCCAGATAGCCAAGCCAGGCGAGGAACGAATGGCTGCCGTTCAGCATCCGCAGTTTCATCTGTTCCCAGGGAAGAACGTCACTCACCATCTGTGCGCCAGCCAGTTCCCACTCAGGACGGCCTGCGACAAAGTTATCTTCAACGACCCATTGAATGAACGGTTCACTGCTGATAGCGCAGGGATCTTCAACCCCCAGCGTCGCCGTGATTTCAGCCAGCGATTCTTCCGTTGCGGCCGGAACGATTCGGTCGACCATGGTGCCCGGAAAACTGACGTGTTCAGCAATCCACTCGGCGAGTTCAGGCGAACGCTTCTGTGCCATGCCCAGCACGGCATTTTTCACCACATGGCCGTTGTCAGGAATGTTGTCGCAAGACAGAACCGTAAACGGAGCCAACCCGCGTTCGCGGCGGCGATGCAACGCTTCCACCAGAATGCCAGGGGCAGAGTGGGGTTCTGCAGGATTTTCCAGATCGTGGACGATCCGCGGTTGTGTCACATCCAGACGGCCCGTTGCCGGATCGATGCAATACCCTTTTTCGGTGATCGTCAGGGAAACAATCGCCACCTGCGGCTCACAAAATTTTTCGATGATCGCCGCCAGTGAGTCGAGTTTTGCATTGAGGCACTCATGCACCGCGCCAATCACAATGGGCTGATTGCCGTCCGCCCCTTTTTCCAGCACGGTATAAAGATGATCCTGAGCGCGAAGCTGGCTCATCAGCACATCGCCGCTGAACAGGCTGATTTCGCATAATCCCCAGTCGCCACCTTTCGCGTTAAGCACCCGGTCGGTCAGTAACGCCTGATGCGCACGATGAAATGCCCCAAACCCGAAATGCACAATTCGCGAACGGAGCTGCTGACGGTCATACTGAGGCAACTGTACGTTGTCAGGGAGCGTCGAGGTGGCAATCGTCTTCATTATATAAACACCTGCTTAACCATTAATTAACAACGAGCAGTGTAAAGTTATATGACAGCAAATTGAATTGGTGTGCCGTATTTATCCGGGGAATGTGAGCTGGATCAATCAATGTCAGGCCGAAAATTGACCCTGTGAAAGAAACATGTATGGTAGTCGTCATCGAAGTGACCAATATTGGTATGACAACTTAAGAGGGTGAAACAATGGAACAAACCTGGCGTTGGTATGGACCGAATGATCCGGTTTCTCTTGATGATGTGCGCCAGGCTGGCGCCACCGGTGTTGTGACGGCACTGCACCATATTCCGAACGGTCAGGTCTGGCCGGTCGACGAGATTCAGGCTCGCAAGGCATTACTGGCCGAAAAAGGGCTGACCTGGTCGGTAGTCGAAAGCATTCCGGTACACGAAGACATCAAAACCCAGTCTGGTGAGTGCAAAACCTGGATTGCGAACTATCAGCAGAGCATCCGTAATCTGGCTGCCTGTGGCATTGATACCGTGTGCTACAACTTCATGCCGATTCTGGACTGGACGCGTACTGACCTCGAATACACGCTGCCAGATGGCTCAAAAGCGCTGCGTTTCGACCAGATTGCCTTTGCCGCCTTTGAAATCCATATCCTCAAACGCCCTGGCGCGGAAGCTGATTACAGTGCTGAAGAGCAGAAGCAGGCGCAGGATTACTTCACCAGGATGAGCGCGGCAGAAATCGAAAAGCTGACCCGCAACATCATTGCTGGCCTGCCTGGCGCGGAAGAGGGCTACACCCTCGACCAGTTCCGTCAGCGTCTGGCGGAATATGACCACATCAGCAAAGACACGCTGCGTGAAAACATGGCTGTCTTCCTTCGCGCAATTGTCCCGGTTGCTGAAGAAGTGGGCGTGCGCCTGGCTGTGCACCCGGACGATCCACCGCGTCCAATACTCGGCCTGCCACGTATTGTTTCAACCATTGAAGATATGCAGTGGCTGAAGGAGACCGTCGACAGCATCAATAACGGTTTCACCATGTGTACCGGTTCGTACGGTGTGCGTGCAGATAATGACCTGGTGAAAATGATTGAGACCTTTGGCGATCGCATTCACTTCACTCACCTGCGTGCCACCTGCCGCGAAGAGAATCCGAAGACGTTCCACGAAGGCTCTCACCTGAACGGTGACGTGAACATGGTTGCGGTGGTTGATGCCATTCTGTCTGAAGAGTCTCGCCGTAAGAAAGCAGGCGATCTGCGCCCGATTCCTTTCCGTCCGGACCACGGCCATCAGATGCTGGACGACTTGAAGAAGAAAACCAACCCGGGTTATTCGGCGATTGGCCGCCTGAAAGGCATGGCTGAAGTGCGCGGCGTTGAGCTGGCGCTCAAGATGACCAAATACCCTGAACTGCTGTAACGGACACTGCCGGATGGCGGCTAATGCCTTATCCGGCCTGCAACACGTTTGGTGGTTTAAACCGTAGGCCTGCTAAGCGTAGCGCCAGCAGGCAATAAAAAAGGGCAACTCAAATGAGTTGCCCTTTTTCCGTTTCAGCATCGATCAGTCTGCGCGACCCATATAGCGTTTTTCTTCGATATGGATGCGGATTTTCTCGCCAGCGCTGAGATATTCCGGAACCTGAACGACCAGGCCGGTCGTCAGTGTCGCAGGTTTGTTGCGGGCACTTGCTGACGCGCCTTTAATGCCCGGAGCCGTTTCTACAATTTCCAGATCAACGGTCTGTGGCAGTTCGAGCGCCAGCAGCTGGCCGTCCCACAGCAGAACCTGCATATCCGGCATACCGCCTTCAGGAATAAAGAGCAGCTCTTCTTCAATCTGATCTTTGGTGAAGGTGTACGGCGTGTAATCTTCTTTATCCATGAAAACGTATTCGTTTCCATCGATGTAAGAAAAATCCACGAAACGACGGTTGAGGCTTACGGTGTCCACGATGTCGTCGCCTTTAAAGCGTTCTTCCACTTTCAGGCCGGTACGCACGTCGGCGAAGCGCATTTTGTACAGGGTCGCTGCACCACGGGCGCTCGGGGACTGGATATCGATGTCTTTCACAATCAGCAATTTGCCGTTGTAATTCAGCACCATACCTTTTTTGATTTCATTCGCTCTTGGCATTGCAATAATCCTGTTTCAAAAGAGTCAAAAATATCGCGTCAAAGTACTCGTGCCGGGGCTTTCAGGCAAGTGGAATTCGCCGGATTTGTGAAAAGGTGATAAGGTGCGGTTCCCGCTAAATGAGAGACTCAATGATGGATTGCCGACCGGACTGTGGCGCCTGCTGTACCGCGCCTTCGATTTCCAGCCCGATCCCGGGAATGCCTGAGGGCAAGCCTAATAGTCAATTACTCATAGTATGAAGTTAAAGGGTCTGAAGCAGGCTAACGGCAACAATGATCTGCTGTGAAAGTCATGGGAAATTTAAAGGTCGAATCAGGGGGATTCTAATGCAGTGTCGTATTGATTGCGGTGCATGTTGCATCGCTCCTTCTATATCAAGTCCTATTCCTGGGATGCCGCAGGGCAAGCCAGCTAATGTCAGGTGTGTCCAGTTATCGGAAGATAATTTATGCAATATCTTCGGATCGACTTTGCGTCCTAAAGTATGCGGTAACCTACAGCCTTCACCTGATATGTGCCATACCAACCGCGAAGAGGCAATAGCTTACCTGATACACCTTGAAAGGCAGACCTCGCCTTAAAAAATTGTTGCCATAAATAATTTCATGGTGTATAGTTATAAAGATTTGTTGCGGAAACTTTTCGGAGTTGCCGTCGGCGAACTTACACCTCGTTTGTTCTAGTAGCGGTGCGGCTTCGCTTCGCGCGTTCCCTTGCTCGCTGTTACTGGTAAATATTAATATCTATTACGTGGTGTTCGTTGTATGTCTTCCGGTCTCTCTTTATTCCCTATTCAAAAAATAACCAATCATCGTGATGATGGGCGTTATCGCCTCATTCATACCTCCGAGTATGTTTTCAACGGTCTTGTATACCGTTTGAACTATGATCCTTCGAAGAAGGGTCAGCATCCGATCAGAAAAGAAATAATCGATGCGTTCATTATGCAGCTACATGCGATGCAATCGCACTACAGCAAGATTTTTGCCTTCCGATTCGACTTGTCAGTACCGGAGGGGATGCCTGTCTCGGAAAGCAATGTTCTAGTGAGTAACCTTTTTGAACGTTTAAGAGGGCGCTTTAAAAAGAAGGCCTGGAACGGACAGCCAATTAAAAAGTTTGCTTATGGTTGGGTTCGAGAAAAGGAAGAGGCCATACAGGCTCATTACCACTGCTGGATTGCGTTACCTCACTTCCAGGTTCAAACCGCAGGCTTTGGTAAAACTGGTATGATTGGGTTAATAAGTGAACTTTGGGACGAATTGACTGATGATATCAGTCGAGTGCATTTACCTAATGGTCGATACAGTATCCCAAGGGATGACCACAATGCTCTTGTTGACTTTGTTGAACGCATATCGTATCTCGCGAAAAACAGCGGTAAATTTTCTTCGGGGGAAGGGCAGAGGATTTTTTCAACATCTAAGCTCAGAATGAACCCGATCAATTAACAGTGGATGGAATCGTTCGTGTAATCATTTTAGCGGAGTTTTACATGTTGGTTTGTACCCTACCACTCACAAGGTCAAGAAAATCGCTTAGAAACGCTCTGGTGGCGTTTTAAGTTATGTCTTTAAGCTTACCGAATGTGAAGTTATGACATTAACCGGAATGATTGCTGTATGAGAGGCAAATGATGGCTCTGGCATCACTGTATCTCCCAAAACTAGCATACTTTGATTATCATCTCTTTGTTTTAGAAAGTTTAGTAAAGCGATAACATAACTTCCTCTTCCAGACAAAATGTGGGGTTGGGTATAATGGTGGTTACTCATAATAAAACTGAAAAGGCTTTGCTAGCTAGAGGGGTTCAATCAGATCTCGCACGTGATTTAACCCGTGCTGGACATACAATCGCTTCGCTAAAATCAAAAAGTATCGAAGAGTTATGCTCTTTTGGGTTACCCGAAACCATAGCTAAAGATATTCGCTCTGGTCGAACACCAATTCCAGAAACAGTTTTAGCAAAATTACTCTTTGATAATAAATGGATATGCTGCGTTTGTCGTTCGCAAACTGAACCCGTCGTTGTACACCACATTGTACCTTGGGCTAAAAGCCGCTCTCATGATGCTGAAAATTTGATTGTACTATGCCCGAATGATCATGCAAAAGCTCATACGAAAGGTGATTTGAACCAGAATTTTTCACCAGAGAGACTTCGGAGTTTAAAAAAGCAATGGGAAGATAAAGTAAAGGTTGACGATTCAATCGTAATCCGCCGTGCAGCACAAACTGTGGGTGAGTCTTGGCATTATTTTAATCTGCTGCGGCTATGTGAAATTGCAACTGATACAGCGGTTGATTTTAAACAGCTAAAGACCTATAAGAATGCATTTCGTGCAGGTGTTTTGGATGCTAATGGCGGGTTAATACCCGAAAAGTCTGATAGCATGTATGCATATTCTGGTGTTCATTCAATACTAAGATATTCATATGCTAAAGAGTTTTTTCTGAAAATTTTGAATGAGTTATCTGTAACAAACATATCCGACAGGTTTGATAAGTGTGATCTTGGTTATACAGTTATCAGGAACGATATAATATATATTGAAGGTGCATTTAATTTTAAACAGCTAAATGTAATTGTAAAAGGCCCAGATCAATTAGTTCAAGGTACTCGTTCCGCGAATTCTATCAAGATTGTCTTTACGTTTGACCGTTGGTACGCTACTTCCTGTTCTTCCCATTCACTATGGCTGACTGGACGTCAGGTTGCAGGATGCTTTTGTAAGGTCACCGATATTGCTCGGGAAGAAGGTAAAATTATAATAAAATGTTCTGTTTTAGCAATATGTTCTGGATTGCCTGGGCAGCGTAGTCGTTCATATATGTCAGCTTCGACTCCTATTAACAAACATACATGGGGAGATGAAGATGATAGTCTAACATTATCCAATGGTTGGGGTTTTGAAGATTAAGGGTCATATAAGGATTAATTGGCAATAATCCTTATATATACGTTGTAATCGAATATTACATCATTTAAAACGGTATATCGTCCCATTCCGCTTCTTGTTTGATCTTGCCTACTACCAGTTTTTGTATCCCAAATTTCCCTAACATTGAATTCAGCATGGTCAAGAAATCCTTAGACTCCGTGAGGTGGTTATTATCTGTGACTTGCTGTTTAAGATTTTCAAGTATATCTAATGGTACACTGTCGAGAGATTTTAAAATATTAACTTTATCGATGGCCTCATCAGGGGTGGTTGCATTGGAAATAGAACCTGAAAGTGCTACAAGCAGTTTGCTTTTAGTTTTAGGAGATCTTAATAGTGTTTCAAATATAGCCTCAGCGACTTCTCCAATTTTCTTGCCTTGCGCTTGAATTCCTTGGTATTTACCGATGAACCCGTATGGATCAAGCCCTTTACGTATTGGGATAACTAAGATATCGCGACCGATTGCAACACCAACTTCTTGATCGCACCATTTACTTTCCTGAAAGCCTGGCATGAGGATTGCCGCCAAAGCATCCATTGTATTAAGGCCTGTTTCAATTTCATTTTGCCATTCTTTCGTTGGCTCGATATCCTCATGGGCCACGAAGCTTGATATTGCATATTTCCGTAATGCGGTTTGGAGGTGAGATGTTTGAATTTTAAACGATGCGAGATGGCTAAGAAATAATTTAAAATGCCCAGGTTTCCAGAAGCCTGCTTCGACCTCTCTCTCGGTTTTAAAATTATGTGGAATATCAAGAAGGCCTAACTCATCAGCTATAATAAAAAGTTTGTCCTCTTCTACCTTAGCAAGCATGTCTTTAGCATAGGATCTTTTGCTATTGTGCGGATAGTTATCCTGTGTAGGGACACCGTGACCTTTGAAGTAGGTATCGATATCAGAAAATGTCATCTGTGACTGTAGCTCTGTGCCTATACTATCCAACAGTTTTATTTTTTGTAATCCATTCATTTCGTTGATCTCTTCGTTTCGATACACTTCAATTTAAATTTAGTCTTACCTTGACGCAATAGAAATCATCGTTGCATCGTTAAGAACGAGACATCCGATGAAATTATATTAGAGATTGGCGTATATCGATGCACCAGATGGTCGAGCCAAGCAATACCATCTATTTCCCTTCTTTGAGGTTGAGGTTCCAGTTACGCTTAATGGTCGGCAGACTCAACCCAAGTTCAGCGGCAGCTTTAGATTGACTCAGGCCTTTCTCCTTGGCTTCCTGTACACGCTTACGCGTCTCTGTTGCCACAGGGCGGCCCAACTTCTTACCCTCTTTCTTCGCTCGTTCAAGTCCTTCTTTGGTGCGTTCTGTAATACGAGACTTTTCGAACTCCGCAAACGCTGCAAACATTTGCAACATTAATTTCCCTTCTGCGCTAGCTAGGTTATGTGTTGGCAGGTCCCGCGATACAACATCAATTTTCTTTTCCATCAGCATCGCGATAGTTTGCTGTACATCGATGTTGTCACGGCCCAAGCGGTCCAGTTTGAGCACAATCAGCCGATCACCAGACTCCAGCTTATGATTCACCATATCTGCAAAAGCCTTACGTTTCATCGCCTTTACACCACCTGAGACGACTTCTGACACAACACGGCTATCAAGTACATCAAAACCAGCTTGCCGGATCGCCAGGATTTGATTGTCAGTTGTCTGTTCGCTGGTAGAAACACGGCAGTATGCAAAAGTACGCCCCATTACATTCTCCAAAGGTATCAATAAACGGTATCATTATATTGGCGGGGTATCATTAAATCAATATGGTATTTTGTTGATACCGTAATTGATATATGAATGAGGGGGTCATAAAACGGTCGATTGCTGATACCAGCCGTAGAACCATCTACATGCTATTGATAGTTAGGTTGAACTAGGTATGTGGCCCAGATAAAAGCAGTTCTTACAAAGCGATAACCCATAAGTGCACAATGGCTTATGAAAATGTTTCACACAAGTTGGAGGGGTAGGACAAGGGGGATATGCTGCGTATAATACTGGGAATTGAACATAGAATCTGAGTAACTAAAATTGAAAGCTATTGATTTATTTGCTGGCGCGGGGGGATTTTCTCTTGCAGCACACAGAACTGGTATTGATGTTCAGGCTGCAATCGAGCTAGACAAGCTGGCCTCAGAAACCTATTACATGAACTTAGTAGAAAGTAATGAATCTCAAACTCAGGTTTTTTCTCAAGATATCAATGATGTAGATATTGATTCTCTAATGAGATTCCAGGGCATAAAGGCTGGAGAACTAGATCTGATACTAGGAGGTCCTCCTTGCCAAGGATTTTCGACACATCGGATCAATGATGCTGGCAAAGATGATCCGCGAAACGCATTGTTGCTTCGTTACTTTGATTTCGTAGAAAAGTTCAGGCCGAAGGTTTTTCTTGTTGAAAACGTTCCTGGCCTGCTCTGGCCTCGTCATGCTGAGTATCTGACTCAATTTTTTTCATTAACACACGAACATGGCTATCGGGTCATAGGTGAGAAACCTTTCATACTGAATGCAAGAGATTACGGCGTACCACAAAACAGGAAGCGAGCATTTATACTGGCTGTGAGGGCGGATATAGATGCTAGTGGCTTTGTCTGGCCCCCAGAACCGACCCATACCAAATGTGGTCCACAAGAATGGGTTACATCTTCTTGCGTGTTCGAACGTCCACCTGAGTCGATTTTAATTGAATTCAAAGAACGTTTAGTTGAAAAGTTCAATTTGTCTAGAGAATTGGCAGAATGCCGTATAAAGCAATTGCGATGGGGTTCACCGATTCTAAAAGATGATCCATGTAATGTTCATATGGAACACTCGGCTGAATTGCAGTTGTTGTTCAAAAATACACCTTTGCTGGGCGATAGAACCGAATCGGGAAGGCAACTTGCCTGCCATCAAAACTATAGTGGTCATTTGGATGTATATGGTCGGATTTATCCACATCTGCCTTCGAACACAATAACCACTGGTTGCAACAACCCCTCGAAGGGGAGGTTTGTCCATCCTTGGTTGCATCATGGTATTACGCTAAGACATGCAGCCCGTCTACAAACATTTCCTGATGACTATATTTTTCATGGGGGAACTATGGCAGTTGCTAAACAAATAGGTAATGCAGTTCCAATAAAGTTAGGCGAAGCATTGCTTAAATCTATTATCAAGTTGCTGTCAGTACAGCGGATTGAAGATGATTCAGATGAATGTGGAAATATTGATTTTGATAAGGAATGCATTTGATGACTGATCATGTCACGTTTCAAACTAGAGCAAGGACTATTGACCACTTAGGGCGAGAACAGATCGCCGATTGCCCCACTGCAATTTCAGAATTGTGGAAGAATGCTTATGATGCTTATGCACGTGATGTTGCTCTTCACATATTTGATGGTGAACTCAATGTTTCAGCCATTGTAGACAATGGTCATGGAATGAACCGAAATGAGTTCGAGTCGAAATGGCTTGTCGTTGGTACTGAGTCTAAAACGAATGGATTTAATATCCCTGAAGATGATCGTGATGGCTTGCCGGAACGGCCTAAACAAGGTCAAAAAGGAATTGGGCGTTTATCTTCCGCTGCTATTGGTCCATTGTTACTTTTGATATCTAAAAGGAAAAATAGCGATTATGTAGCAGCCCTTATAGATTGGCGTTTATTCGAAAATCCATTTTTATTCTTAAGTGATGTCCAAATACCGGTTAGAGATTTTAGCAGCAAGCATGAACTTAGTGAAATCCTTCCTCTCTTGTTTGATCAGATGATGGGGAATGTGTGGGGAAACTCTAATGATCTTGAGCGAACAAAAAGAATTACCGCGGCATGGGATTCATTTAGCCGCCAAGAGAAGGAAGATGGGCTTGACATTACGACGCAAAAGAAAATAGAACAAACCCTTATTCAAGATGTTTTTAGAGAGAAGCATTTTTGTACGTGGCCTGTATGGACTGGCGAGTCTTTGCATGGAACAGCAATGTTTATAGCAGATGTGCAATACGATTTGTACATACAACTTTCAAACACTGCTCTCGACCAAACTGACGATGCAGAGAGAAGTACACGCGAGCGTTTTTTCCAAACACTTTCGAATTTCACTGACCCATTTTCTAGAGATGGCGAACCACTAATTAACGATTTTAACTATAGTGTAACTGGCTGGGTTAACGGTTTGCCGAAAGTAATTATTGGGGAAAATCGCGAATTCGATTTAAGTAGTTTAGAAGACATAGAGCATATTATTGAAGGGAATGTTGATAATGAGGGCTATTTCAAAGGGCGAGTAAAAGTTTTTGGAGAGTGGATTGAAGATTATGTAATCAAACCAAAGCAAGTATATAAAACTCGAAAAGATAGTGCGTTTGGACCATTTCATATACGTATTGGTGCATTTGAATTAAATATTAATAGCACATCGCTTAATGACTCACAACATGCACATTTCCTTGAACAGTCAGAAAGATATTCTGGATTCAGAGTGTATCGGGATGGTTTGCGAGTAATGCCTTATGGGCGTGCTGATAGTGATTATTTTTCAATAGAAGAGCGTCGATCAAAAAATGCTGGTAGATATTTTTGGTCAGGGCGGCGCATGTTTGGACGTATTGCAATTACGCGTCATGATAACCCTAACTTAAAAGATAAAGCTGGTCGAGAAGGATTTATTGAAAATAGAGCATCTAAGATCTTCCGTGAGATTGTGCAGAAAATATTGATTGATTCTGCTGATAAGCATTTTGGGAGCGGATCTAAAGGTAGACAGGATGCTTTAGATGATATCAGGGAGAAGAAAAATGTACAAAAAGCTATAGAGGATCGCAACAAGCTTCTGTCCAAAGAAAGAAAAAGAATACGCTCTGCTATAAAAAACAACGCAGATTCATTGCACAACTTGGCAACAACAATTGCTGATTTTAATAAGAACTTGGAAAGCAGAATTAATCTCAATTCCATTGATGACTTGCAAGCTCTAAAGAACGCTGTTGATGAGTTTGCTGAACGGATTCAAGATTTTTCTTTAAGTCCAATACCTACCAATCTAGGCCGGTTAGAGGATGATTATCGTTCTTACAGAAAAGAAGAACTTCAATGCAGAGAAATGATAAAAGGGCTTACATACGTAATCAACCGAGCAATTGAAGAGTCAACTGACAAGAGTGATTACGAGAAAGCTAGCGAGGTTTATCGAAGCAAGCTGGCTAGCATTAATAATGCCATAACAAAATATGCCTCTCGAGGCAAAGAAATGCTTGTGAAGCAACAAAGCGAGTTCGAGGAACTGGTTAAGGTTTGTCGTGAGCAATACAAGGGGGCTATGGAGGATAGCCTTGAAGATCTAAACCTTCAAAAAGTATCGCTTGCATATGTACTTGAGAAGTTGGATACAGAGCATCAAAGGATTGAGATTGAAAATGCGCAGAAACTTTCACCATATATAACTGCCTTAGAACGAATAAATGAGCAGATAGATCTGGAAGGTTTGGCAATACACAGCATGAATGAGTCTGTAAAGTATCAAGAGGAGATTGCTAGACTTCATTCTTTAGCTCAACTTGGCATTACTGTAGAAATCATTGGTCATGAGCTCGATGGGCTTGACCAAGAACTCACACATGCATTGAAAATGATGAGTAATACAGATCTTACTAATGTACAAAGAAAAAATTTAGATTTGGCACTTACATATCATGGGTCCTTAATAGATAAATTAAAGTTTCTTTCACCACTGAAACTATCTGGTAAGAAAGAAATTCAACGGATTACAGGCCATAGCATAAGCGAGTATATACGTAGCTATTTCTGTAAATATTTTGAAAATGGCGACGTAATCTTTAAATGTACTCCTGAATTCAATGATTTTTCCATTATGGAATTACAGTCACGTATTTATCCCGTTTTCATAAACTTAATAAATAATTCAATTTATTGGGTGCAAAGGCAAAACAAGGATACTAAAGAAATACTTCTATCTTTCAAGGATGGCGAAGTGGTAGTAAGTGATAACGGCCCCGGAGTAGATGAGGATGATATAGATAGTCTGTTTACACTTTTCTTTACTCGTAAGCAACGAGGAGGGCGAGGAGTTGGCCTGTATCTCTGTAAGCAGAACCTCATGGCTGGTGGGCATAGTATACGTTATGAAACTAGAGATAATTTTAAAACTCTTTGTGGTGCAAATTTCGCTCTTACTTTTAGAGGATTGATAAAATGACTGATATGGCAATAACTTATTCTTCTTTAATAGAAGAGGCATTTATTAACACTATTAGAAATGTCACAGTCATTGATGATGAGTATCCAACGCTTTTATCATTAATTGAACGGCAATATGCGAATGCTGGCGAAAATGCAGGTGCAGGTGCAGGTGCAGAAATTGATGTCAATGTGGATAGGTTAAAGAAAATCATTAACATGTGCCACTCCACGTATCAATGGGGGGTTGATGTCTTTAATGGGCATTCTCCTAATATTGGTGTAGACAACAATGTCCCACCGCATATACATCATAGTGATTTAATTATACTAGATTACCATCTTGATGGTGATACTGCTGTTGATGATGGAACCAGAGCGCGAGAGATCATTAAATCGCTTGATCAAAACAATCACTACAATCTGATCTTAGTTCATACAAAAGGCTATGCTGGAGATATAAAAAATGTATTTTCTGAAATACTTTCAAGCCTGATTGTATTAGATTCTGATAGCGGTTTTATCTCATCAGAGGATACGAATACTCGAATGGAGAATTGGCTCTTTGATAATAATGATGGAGTAGATTTTCCATGGATCGACGGTTCGGTTGATTTTCTTTCCATACTAAGAGATTACACATCAAAAAGTAATGACGAGCTTGCAGATATAAATAATGACCAACATATTATGTATGGTTTTTTAGCGCAGATAAATGACATATCTAGAGCAACAGGTATAGAGGTTGACGAGCTACTCAAATGGAAGTTCTATGATCTACTAAAAGAAGCTGATGTGAAGTTTCAAAAACAGGTTAGTTCAGACTTGGTATGGGACTGGGATGAAGAAACTAATTTTATAAGCACAGGGAAGACATTCATATCGGTAATAAGAAAAAGCTCCGAGGATCCTGCTGAGGAGTTAATAGATTCATTACACGCGGCTTTAGTTAAAAGAAATGCTTCACCAATGCATCTACTTATGGCTAAAATGCGTTATGAGTTAGATGAAAGAGGTATCGAGCAGGCTTGTAATATAATAAACAACCGACCAGCTCAAGCTGGATGGCTTTTTAATCTATTGGAACAAGCCGACAATGATACAGCTCATGATAAAGCTATTAATCTACATTGGGAGCAGCTAGCGACAGCATCTCGTTTAGAGCTACGAGATTTTTCTAAAAGGCTTATTAAAGCTGCTGGCTGCACTACATCTTTAGATAATAGGGATTTTGTTAAAAGTTTTTTTAGTGAATGCATGGCAGATAAAGATAAGACCTTAGGGCTTTTAAACGCATATAGTTGCTCCATGTCAGTAAATAACAATCACTTAAGAACTGGCACAATATTGAAAATTGGAGATGATAAATGGGTTTGTGTTACACCTGCGTGTGATATGGTTCCCGGACAAAGGGTGAAACAGTGGCAATCACGCATAGGTGATACCTATTTAGCCTTTAAAGCTGTTAAATTAGAATCTGTTGCAATTAGGGATGCTAATAAAAATGCGAACCGCAATGACTATCTTTTTTTGAATGAAAGTGGCACTCCTGTAGCATACTCGCTAGGGAAAGATAATATTGTCTGGGATACTTTTTTTGCAACTAAACAAGGCTATTATAAAGATGGGCAATCAATTACTCTTTATGCTGCAAGAGAGGAAGTAAAAGAAGCTCGTAAGACGTTGGTAATGAAAGATGTAGAGGCTATTGCAATTGCTGAATTACGATATGAATATGCATTAAACATTTTGCATAAATTTGGCGCATCTCAAACTCGAGTGGGGCTTGACTTTCAGGATATCAGAAGCATGTGGGCCTGATTTATTCTAATAGATAGAAGTGCTGGCATTACGTTGGCACTTCTGTTTTTAATCGACAGAACTTCCTTTGATGCTGGACCTTGGCAGTATGTAGAATATCGAAGATATTGGTGCTTGTGATAACTGATCTGTTGGTGTCATATTAGCATTTTACGTAAGCTTTATTTCATGAGCTTTAGGTTGGCAAGGGGGGCAAACAAATCCTTAGAAGATATAAAAATCACAGAGCATCTCTACGATAATATTTTATATTATAAAGAGGGCTTTCATCTGAAAATGTTTTTATTCTTATTGAATCTCTATCTTCGTAATATACTCGTCATTCCGGTATATCTTTAGGTTATTTGGCGGAGACTTCACCACGTTGCGGATCTCATGCATAACACCTTTCGATAAAATATCGCAACTTTCCATATACATAACCTTACGACTATCAATGTCTGGTATGTCAAGGAAGAGGCTACTAACCCACGAATCAGGTATTTCTATTCGATGTATCACTTGCATGTATTCAACGATGAAAGTATCTGTCAGGTGAAATCGTTCAACTTTGTATTTCCCTCTATAGATATTATTTAGTGAAGGGGGTAAGTAAGTATTCTTTGATATCACGCACAACTCGTTACTTAGCATCTTTGTTTTCAACCTTAAGTTCAATAATACGCTTGTTGGTCATATCAATTAAGCATTGAGTATCTTGATTGCAATTAGCTTGTTTTTTGATCCATTCTCGTTGTGATGGTAGTAATACTTTACGTTTTTGAGATGGTAGGGTTTTCCATGTGTCATTTAGTCTTTTATCCGTAATACGATATTCTTCTTCAATGTTAACTGGAGTTGTGAGCTCATTACGATTATTTTTGGAATATGATTTATTAGCACATGCTCTTTCCCAGCCCTGGGATGCTTTTGTGGCTACATCCTCTATAAACATTTCGCGAAGTGTTAATCCTTTGAGTTTTGCGCCTTCATCCATCATAAGACGATATTCGTAAGGGATATCCCGCAATTGTTTATCAATATCGATATTGGGATCATTTGATTCCTTTATATATGCCTTTATTTCATCTTTTGTCGGTGCACCTTGTTGGCACGTTTCGCTTTCATTTCTAAGCATTTTTTTTGTGAGTTTACGTGAAGATGTAATCGTTTTGGATGAACACTTTTCCCTGATTCTGGTTTTAATACTGATGGATTGTTCATCAATCATCATGCGAGCCATCGCAGGGTTATTTTGATACATAGGCAGTGCTAAAGGCCCATTCAGCAGTATGAGCCTTATGTCATCTGAAGACGGCCCTCCACCAACGCAAAGCTTGCTTGTTGGGAGTTCCAAAAGCTGATCTACAGTATCAATGCCTTGAAAGTGGTTACGGTTATCAGATGCCACTGTAGAAGTACTTGTAATTAATGCTGCGTATAACACTGTGACTTTTATAAGTTTTTTATGGTTCATGTGCGAAGCTTTCCTTGCGCAATCGAATTACAGAGACTTTCCAGAAGGCTTAAAGCGGTGACTTTGAAGCAAAATCTGGCAGTGAAATCATGATTTTATATTGATCTGTAAAATCTATCAATAAATGCAGATTGATCTATAAAAGCGATCGATTGTTGCGGGGCAAGACTGAAGATTGACTAGTCAATCTTCAGAGAAGCGGTAAAAGAGGCTGTTAAATCTTTTGAGTGAGCTACGTTCGAAATGGTTTGCTTAAGACTTGTTCAGGGCTTAAGTTGAACTGGACTTTTCGGCGACTTCAAATTTATCTATATCTTCCAGCGAGTTAATTTCATGTACAACACCATCGACGGTTACGGTAGCTTTGCCGTCCCCATTACTCATTAATACATGTGTTGCAACTGTGTCCTCTGTCTGCTGATGTAGATCATCCTCGAGCTCAGTTATAAATGTTGGATTGAGTTTGCTGAACTCATGATTTTCCTTGACTTGTAGGGCAAATCCTATGGGATCGATTAGCTCATCAATGAAGGAGTGAAGAACCAGCCCTTGCATCTTGAGTATTTCATCGTTTTTGATCGTTGCACGATCGACATACGTGGTGCCGGGTGAACGGTTACGGTTAAATTTGATCACTATTCTTTGCTTTTTATCGTCGGCAAATATGACTAAAAAATGACCATATCGATCATTTATGTCATAGCAATCGATGCGCTTGATCGCTTGCTTTACCCTCAAACGGATTCTCTTACGGTCAGGATTTTTCGTATCGTGCACATCGAACTGTTTAAATTGCTCCCATCCAGAGATTTGGGTTTCTGATCTGCTAATCTTGTACCGTTTGAACTCATTTTCTAGCTGCACTTTAATCTTTTTATGATCGTTTATCTGCTCTGCTAGGGCATCAATATCATCTGTCAAAATTGCTAATTTAAGCAGCTTCTCAATTCCCTCTGACTCTTTCGCAATCTCTGATTCGTACCAGGCAGTTTTATCTTCTAGGTGGTTGGTCCAAACATGATCGGCGATAAGTTGCAAAACTGCATGTTCAAGCTGATATGACGTGAATCCTTTCTTGCCACATGGTTTACCCTGAACAATCTTTGAACCACATATATAACGGTACTTGTTCTTACTTGAACCCGACTTGAACATGAATGAACCACAATTCCCGCAAAAGAGTATACCGAGCCCTGAGAGTAATGGGATTTCTGGTTCAGGATTTCCTTCAGGATGATTGAATGAACTGCGAGTGACTGCCCGGTGATGGTCTAACTGTGAAAGCGTTAGATAATCAATTTCTGACATCAGAGCAGGGTAGTAGTCTGGGATCGTGTATGTTTCTTTGAGAGGTTCATCTGTATCAGAATCGTAAATGACCGCACCTGATTCATCGCGTTTATCCAGAGTGAAAACCTTTTGCCCGTGAACGGTAGGGTTCAAGAATGTTCTAACTAAGTGTTTGCCCCATTTCTCAGTTTTAGGTGGTTGTACGTTGCCTTCTTGGTTTTTATAAACTCGTTTTCTAGGTGCTGGGTAATGTTCGTTAAGATACCGCTGGATTCCCAGCAACGTTTCGCCGCTCTGTTTCAATTCGATTATTTTTTGTGCTGTATTGAAGTAAATAGGGTGCGGCTCAACGTTCCCTGATTTAGTATCAACCCACCAGACATTCTGCCCCACTGATTCTATTGCTTTTGCTGGTGTTCCCGCGTCTCTTGTCAGGTTGTGCCGTATCAGCGAACGGGCTTGGGCTTCAACCCGATTCTTTTTTGTCAACGATTCGTCGTGGGCGCGTGTGAACATCAACAATGAAATGATTAAATCGGTTGGATTATTCTTTACGTCCGCGTACTTATAGACCTTTTCATCCATGCCAGTAACAACAACTATCCCCTTGCTGAGTATGCTCTTGAATATATCCAAGGCGGTCCAGGCATCATCACGGCTAATGCGGTCAAGATTTTCGACTACTAGCCACGAACCAACGGGAATTTTAACCCCAATCTGCTTGATGAACTCCGATAGCTTCCCTTCATGAGCATTTTTTCCTTTGAACGCGGACATGCCAAGATCGTGGAAAGCCGTCGTATCAAGTTCGAGATTATAACGGGCCGCAATTTTTAGAGCGGTATCTTGCTGACGCTCCAGGGAGTTACCTTCCCGTTGTTTCACAGATGAAAAACGCACGTACGAATACAGCTTTGGCTTCATTAGTGGTTTTACCTCCGTTAATATAAATAGGATAAACTAAGAAGATTGTGGTACGGAGAAAGATGTGAATTGTGAACAAATAGTGTACATGATTTGTCACTGATTACTACTATTTTTTGCATGAAAGTGGTAGGTTATCATATGATAAATAAAGTGAGAAATGTAATGTCGATCGAATTTGACCCTTATAGTTTAGTTGTTTCTATAAACAATCTTAATGCTACTTTAAAAGAGGTTGATTATTTTAAAGATTATATTTTGCCTATGATTAGCCTGGTTGTAAGTGGAGTATTTGGATACATAATCGCCATTCGCGGGTATAAATGGCAAGAATGTGTTCAGAATGAAAGAATTAAGGTTGATACAATTAATAAAACGATAATGATGTTTCAGGATATGCAAAATAATCTTGTTGCAATCAAAAGTACATATTCTGATGGCCTGAGTCATCACCCGCTTCAGAGGGCAGGTTATATGCCTTTTATCATATGTGATGAAACAGTTATGTATTGTGAATCAGAACGATTGGTTCAGGTTGGATTAAGTGATACCACTAGCAGCAAAGCCTGGAAGTTGTTTCATAAAAATAATAAGTGCAATATTAAATCTACGCCCTGGCTTCAAGCTACTACAATTTTTACAGTTGTTTCTAATTACAATCATCTGATTGTACTCTTAAAAACCAGAAATCAGTTAGACCTTGATGTTAAGTCAATGCTATCGGAAAAGTATGGTAGTGAATATGGTATGGGAATGACTGAAGATAAATTATTTAAGGCATTAGGTAGGTCGTTATTTGTGAAGTATTTCGATGCAACTGAATTATTGATATTGCAAGTGGATAATATGATTATTAGCATTAATGATTTTCTTTCTCATTATCCTAATGAAGTGTCTTTAAAAGTTAATAAAAAGTATCTCTCCAACTATAAAGTAATTGTAAACTACATAAACGAAACTGCCCCCTATATATCTATGCTTAAAAGAACGCCAGCCCTAGATATAGATGTTATGTGTTCCTTAGTAAGGATGGATACTGTTGAAGCAATGCAAAAATATAGGGATTATGCAACTGTACAAACAAATTAATCAGTAAGATAAAGGTGAGTTTCTAGTATTGCATCAGATTGATTAGCAGAAGGGTGTCTGGTTTGTGGAATAGTGCAGTCATTTTTGAAAAGTCTGTTTGTTTTTTTTTACGTGCATCTACACAATATTTTCATACATGCCATGGGTTTGTCTGAATAATAATTATTAGGATATAGGCTCGTACATTTCTTCGTGCAACAAATTTAAGGCCGCATTTCATATGCTGCTGTATTTTTGCAAGCACTTCGCCCAGCCACAACATCAGGATGATTGCTCAATTTATAGGACCTGCTAACCCATAGACGAAGCTTGCATTTTAAACGGTGAATAAGGATGTGTTAGGCAAGCCTGCCAATACGCCCTGTGTGCAGCTTGATGCTCAACAGCGCTGCAAGATTTTTGGCTCACCGCTGCGTCCAAAAGTGTGCGCCGGGCTGAAGCCTTCCTTCGAGATGTGCTCCACCAGCCGTGAACTGGCGATGACTTACCTTATTCACCTGGAAGCCCTTACCGCACCTTAAACGTCTTTAATTTTTAACAGGCCAATGGCGCTCAGCACGCACATCACCAGAGCAATCCAGAATACCGCATGATAGCTCCAGATTTCTGCCACAACGCCTGCCATTGAACCGGCGATTATCCAACCCACACGAGTCGTGTTGCTGTAAAGCGTGGTGGCGGCTCCGGCCTGGCCTGGCATCAAATCCTGAAAATAGAGCATGCCAATCCCGGCGAGGATCCCGATATAGATAGCGTTCAGCAGCTGCATTGCCAGCAGCAGAGCCGGGGAATGGACGGTGAGCATGCCGGCATAAAACAGCACGCCAGCGACCACGGCGATACGCATCAGGAAGCGCTTGCCAAAGCGCTTTGCGTAGTAACCGGCTATCAGCATGGTAGGGATTTCGAGCCCCGCAGCGGTGCCCATCATCACGCCGGCCAGTTTCTCCGGCAGATGCAATTCACTGATAATAAACAGCGGCATATTGATGATGTACAGGCTGTTGGTGCCCCACATCAGGGTGCAAATACCGAACAGCAATAGCGCATCGCGGCGGTTGGTGCGCGGCGCTTCAATATGCGTACCGGCTGCTGGGCGTGCTTTCAGCATGCTCGGCAGGAACATCCAGACAATGACCGCACACACAATGTAGGCTGCTGCTGCGGACAGATACATCGCGGTAAAACCAAACCCCATTGCCAGCGCATAGGCAATGGGCGGGCCAATCACCCAGGCCAGAGAAACCTGAGCACGCAGGATGGAGCTGAACATGACGGCTTCGCGCCCTGTTTTATCCGCATGCTCACGCGCCAGCGCAAACATTTGTGGGTTTGATGTCGAGCCGAAGCTGCTCAGAAAGACGCCGATAAACAGCAGGACGAAATAGTTACGGTTCCAGGCGAACAGCACGCAGGCCAGCATGCCTAAGAAGCAGCAGAAGACGATGAGCTTTTTTCTGTCGCCCTGCCTGTCGGAACGCCCTGCCAAAAACTGGCTGACCAGAATGCCGATCACCGCACTGCCGGTAAAGAAGAACCCCACCATCGCCGGGCGGACGTGAACCTCTTCGGTCAGAAACAAGCTCAGCGTGGGCGTCTGCAATGCGCCGGCAATTCCGGTGAGGAAAGCGACGAGCAGAAAAGCGGAGGACGTCAGGTCAAATCCCCTACGAGGGGCGGCAGCGGTCGTGTTCAGCATGTTGGGTTATCAGAGGATCAGCAAGACGCAGGAGTTTACGCTGACTGTCAGAAAATAAACAGGGAGTGCGTCAAGTTAGACACGAAAAATCAAAATGGCATTTCACTCCTGAAATACCCGGCGCTGAAGGTGGCTGAACGAAGCGCTGAAACGCGTTTTGAGCTTCAGCAAATGTGGCGAGAATGATAATAAAATGTGCAGTAGGTCTAAATTCTTACATCAGAAAACCAACTTTGCTTGCAGATTAATCAAGGCTGACACAGACTTCTTGAAACGTTTCAGCGTCGTTCTGAAGTCAGTCCGCCTCAGGGTGGCGCATTTTTTCTCACCATGGCTGAAACGATTCAATTCAGCGAGAGAGGAGATCCATGTTCCAGTTATCAGCTCAGGATATTCATCCTGGCCAACAGGCCGGGAATAAAGAAGAGGCCATTCGCCAGATAGCGTCAGCGCTGGTGAATGCCGGTAATGTCGCCGGAGGTTACGTCGACGGAATGCTGGCTCGCGAGCAGCAAACCTCCACGTTTCTTGGCAACGGCATTGCCATTCCCCATGGCACCACCGACACCCGCGACCAGGTGCTGAAAACCGGCGTTCAGGTTTATCAGTTCCCACAGGGCGTGAGCTGGGGCGAAGGCCAGACGGCATACGTCGCTATTGGTATCGCCGCCAGTTCTGACGAACACCTTGGTTTGCTGCGTCAGCTGACTCATGTACTGAGCGACGACAGCGTGGCGGAACAGCTGAAAAGCGCGACCACAGCGGAAGAGCTGCGTGCGCTGCTGATGGGTGAAAAACAGAGCGAAGCGCTGAAACTTGATAACGAGACGCTGTCGCTGGATGTCGCGGCGACGGATCTGGTGACGCTGCAGGCACTGAACGCCGCGCGCCTGAAAGAAGCCGGTGCTGCTGATGCGGCTTTTGTGGCTCACGTCATTAATGACAAGCCGCTGAACCTGGGGCAGGGCATCTGGCTGAACGACAGTGCTGAAGGCAACCTGAAAAGCGCGGTTGCTGTCAGCCGTGCTGCGGCACCCTTTGCCGTTGACGGCCAGTCGGCTGCACTGCTGGTGACTGTTGCCATGGCCGATGAACAGCCGACTTCGGTCCTTAATCGCCTGAGTGCGTTGCTGCTGGATAACAAAGCTGAACGTCTGCTGAACGCGGACGCGGCGACGCTGCTTGCGTTGCTGACCAGCGATGAAGCCCCAGCGGAAGATGTACTGAGCGCCGAGTTTGTGGTGCGTAACGAACACGGTCTGCATGCTCGTCCGGGCACCATGCTGGTGAACACTATCAAACAATTCAACAGCGACATTACCGTTACCAACCTCGACGGCAGCGGTAAACCTGCCAATGGGCGTAGCCTGATGAAAGTCGTCGCGCTGGGTGTGAAGAAAGGCCATCGTCTGCGTTTCACCGCTCAGGGTGAAGATGCGCAGGTGGCACTGAATGCCATCGGTGAAGCCATCGCCGCCGGTCTTGGGGAGGGCGCATAATGAGCAGACGTGTTGCTACTATTACCTTAAACCCGGCCTACGATCTCGTCGGTTTCACGCCAGAAGTTGAACGGGGTGAAGTGAACCTGGTTCGCACCACCGGCCTGCACGCCGCGGGCAAAGGCATTAACGTCGCCAAAGTGCTCAAAGATTTGGGCATTGATGTCACCGTGGGTGGCTTCCTGGGGAAAGACAACCAGGACGGTTTTCAGCAGCTCTTCAGCGAGCTTGGCATTGCCAACCGTTTCCAGGTCGTCCAGGGCCGTACCCGTATTAACGTCAAGCTGACGGAAAAAGACGGCGAAGTGACCGATTTTAACTTCTCCGGTTTTGAAGTGACGGCAAATGACTGGGAGCGTTTCGTCAACGATTCCCTCACCTGGTTAGGGCAGTTCGACATGGTCTGCGTGAGTGGCAGTTTGCCCGCAGGCGTGAGTCCGGAAGCGTTCACCGACTGGATGACTCGCCTGCGTAGCCAGTGCCCTTGCATCATTTTCGACAGCAGCCGTGAAGCGCTTGTTGCTGGTCTGAAAGCGGCGCCATGGCTGGTGAAGCCAAACCGTCGCGAGCTGGAAATCTGGGCAGGCCGTAAGTTGCCAGAGATGAAAGACGTGATTGAAGCAGCGCACGCTCTGCGTGAGCAAGGAATCGCCCACGTGGTGATTTCACTGGGGGCTGAAGGCGCACTGTGGGTCAACGCTTCCGGTGAATGGATTGCCAGGCCGCCGTCAGTGGAAGTTGTCAGCACAGTGGGTGCCGGTGATTCCATGGTCGGCGGTCTGATTTACGGCCTGTTGATGCGTGAATCCAGTGAACACACTTTACGTCTGGCGACCGCGGTAGCTGCACTGGCCGTCAGTCAGAGTAACGTAGGGATTACCGATCGTACCCAGTTGGCCGCGATGATGGCGCGCGTTGACTTACAACCCTTCAATTAACAGCAGGAGAGGCATAATGAAAACGCTGCTGATTATCGACTCCGGACTCGGACAGGCGCGCGCCTATATGGCGAAAACCCTGCTGGGGGCGGCGGCCCAAAAGGCCCATTTAGAGATTATCGACAACCCGAACGATGCTGAACTGGCTATCGTGTTGGGTTCTGCGCTGCCTGCTGACAGCGCGCTGAACGGCAAGCAGGTTTACCTCGGCGACGTGAACCGCGCCGTGGCACACCCGGAGCTGTTCCTGAGTGAGGCAAAATCCCACGCCGAACCGTATGCGACCCCAGCGGCGCTGGTTCCGGTAGCAAAAAGCGGTGCTAAACGCATTGTTGCCGTTACCGCTTGTCCAACGGGCGTGGCGCATACCTTTATGGCGGCTGAAGCCATCGAAACCGAAGCGAAAAAACGCGGCTGGTGGGTAAAAGTAGAAACGCGTGGCTCTGTTGGTGCAGGCAACGCCATAACGCCGGAAGAAGTGGCTGAGGCCGATCTGGTTATCGTTGCGGCGGATATCGAAGTGGACCTGGCGAAATTTGCCGGTAAACCGATGTATCGCACTTCAACTGGTCTGGCGCTGAAGAAAACCGCCCAGGAACTGGATAAGGCCGTTGTTGAAGCTCAGCCTTATCAGCCTTCTGGCAACGTTCAGTCGGCGAGCAAAGATACCGGTAAGAAAGGCGGGGCGTACAGCCACCTGCTGACCGGCGTTTCTTATATGCTGCCGATGGTGGTGGCGGGCGGTCTGTGTATCGCACTGTCTTTTGCGTTCGGGATTACGGCCTTTAAAGAAGAGGGCACATTGGCGGCTGCGCTGATGCAAATCGGTGGCGGTTCCGCGTTCGCTCTGATGGTGCCAGTGCTGGCAGGGTATATCGCGTTCTCTATCGCGGACCGTCCTGGTCTGACGCCGGGTCTTATCGGCGGTATGCTTGCAGTGAGCACCGGCTCTGGCTTTATCGGCGGGATCATCGCCGGTTTCCTCGCGGGTTATGTCGCGAAAATGATCAGCACCAAAGTGAAGCTGCCGCCAAGTATGGAAGCGCTGAAACCGATCCTGATAATCCCGCTGCTTTCCAGCCTGATTGTAGGCCTGGCGATGATCTACCTGATCGGTAAACCTGTTGCGGGCATTCTGGCGGGTCTGACTCACTGGCTGCAAACCATGGGCACGGCGAACGCGGTTCTGTTGGGGGCAATCCTTGGCGGGATGATGTGTACCGATATGGGCGGGCCGGTGAACAAGGCGGCGTATGCCTTCGGCGTGGGTCTGCTGAGCACACAAACTTATGCACCGATGGCGGCAATTATGGCGGCCGGAATGGTGCCACCGCTGGCGCTGGGTCTGGCAACGATTGTTGCACGTAATAAGTTTGATAAAGCGCAGCGTGAAGGCGGCAAAGCGGCGCTGGTGCTGGGGCTGTGCTTCATCACCGAAGGGGCGATTCCTTTCGCAGCCCGTGATCCAATGCGTGTTCTGCCTTGCTGTATCGTCGGTGGCGCTGTTACCGGTGCTATCTCCATGGCGATCGGCGCAAAACTGATGGCTCCACACGGTGGTCTGTTCGTTCTGCTGATCCCTGGCGCTATCACGCCAGTACTGGGTTACCTGATGGCGATTATCGCCGGTACGCTGGTAGCGGGTCTCTCTTATGCGGTGCTGAAACGCCCTGAAGCAGAGGTTGTTGCGAAAGCGGCTTAATTCAGACGCGATAAAAAAGGGCCGACTATTCGGCCCTTGAGACTGATGACAAACCTCTAACGAATGCAGTTTTGTCATTAGTGATTGAACAAGAAATAGGGAAAATCAATTTATTGATTTTCGGCTGATAGCCACAAAGAAGGAAAAACCACGCTTTTTCCTTCTTTGTCAGCAATCAGAAGGGCCGAATAGTCGGCCCTTTTTCTTTTTATGCAGCGGCAACTTCTGTTTGCTGCGCCTTCAGCCAGGCAATTTCTTCCGCCCAGATATCCGGATTGATGGTTTCCAGAATCAGCGGGATGCCGTCGAAGCGGTTGTCCTGCATTATCCAGCGGAAAGCATCATGTCCGATGTTGCCTTCTCCCAGACTGTGGTGACGGTCGACACGGCTGCCAAAGGTACTTTTGGCATCGTTCAGGTGCATGCCGCGCAGGTAATCAAAGCCCACGATACGTTCGAAATCGGCAAAGGTTTTTTCACAAGCTTCGGCGGTGCGTAAGTCGTAACCCGCCGCAAAAGCGTGGCAGGTATCGATGCAGACACCGACGCGAGATTTGTCTTCCACGCCGTCGATAATGGCCGCCAGATGTTCAAATTCGAAGCCCAGATTACTTCCCTGACCTGCCGTGTTTTCGATAACGGCAACCACGCCTTCTGTCTGCGAAAGTGCGATGTTGATTGACTCCGCAATACGCGCCAGGCATTCATCAATTGGGATTTGCATCAGGTGGCTACCCGGGTGGAAGTTCAGCAGCGACAGCCCAAGCTGTTCGCAACGCTGCATCTCATCCAGAAACGCCTCGCGGGATTTTTCCAGCGCGTCGGCGACAGGGTGACCCAGGTTAATCAGGTAGCTATCGTGGGGCAGAATTTGCGCCGAGCTGAAGTGGTATTTTTCACAAGCCGCTTTGAAGTCGTCAATCACGTCGCTGGTGAGCGGGGCGGCGCGCCACTGGCGCTGGTTCCTGGTGAACAGGGCAAACGCGGTGGCACCGATTTCCGCTGCACGGATAGCAGCATTTGCCACGCCGCCGGAAGCGCTGACATGGGCTCCGATGTATTTCATAAAGGGACTCCTGTTAACCCAAAATGATAATGATAACGCGTTAACGGAATTTTTACGCCCCCCGATATGGCGTCCTTAGTCATCCGACGGCTTCCAGGCTTTCTCTTTGCACACCTCTTTGGTTTTGGCATAGTGACTGCCGGATGAGACGACGCTGGTGGAATCGCATTTGTAGTAGTCGGTGCCGAGGGGGTAGAAGGAGATGACGATTGAAAGCAGAATACCGATGATTAATGCAGCCCAGGCATAGACGATGACGGGAATCATCAATTTATTCATAAATGCGAATGTTTTTTTTCTGAATGGCAGAAGTACACAAAACAGACATAGCTCAGCAAAGATCATTGACGGGAATTCTAGCAGTATAGGAATTATTTTAGGATCGTAAAAAAAATAGTCTTCCCTGTTTATAATTTTCTCAATGGTGGTGACGTCCGTAGCAGTATCTATAATAATCGCCGCCAAAGACACAATACCGATTATAGTGTAAATATATCCTTTGACTTTTTCTGTTTTTTTCATACACACGATATCCCTATATTTTCAATAACAGCCGACATGATTATCAATTCTCAGACGGCTTCCAGGCTTTCTCTTTGCACATCTCTTTGGTTTTGGCATAGTGACTGCCGGATGAGACGACGCTGGTGGAATCGCATTTGTAGTAGTCGGTGCCGAGGGGGTAGAAGGAGATGACGATTGAAAGCAGAATACCGATGATTAATGCAGCCCAGGCATAGACGATGACGGGAATCATCAATTTCCCCATAAACGCGAATGTTCTTTTTTTGTAGGGGAGAAATACAAAAAGCAAACAAATCTCCACAAAAATTCCTGCAGGGATGGCTAACAGCAAAGGGATAGATTTAGGGTCGTAAAGGATATAATCATCTCTATTAATAATCTCTTTAACACTTGCCATACCTGTTTCATAAGAAAAAATTATTGCACCTGTCAGAGCTATCATCAAAATAAGAGCACAAATATACCCTCTAATCATTATCCAGTTCATAATGTTAATAGAGTCCATTGTTCGGGTTGAAAATAAAGGAGTTGTCGTTCTTAATGTTCCACTCCATGACTTTTTGTTGCTGTAGCATTCCCTCTTTAATGCTCTCAATTAATTGGTCGGATAAATGAAATCTTTTATCTATGTAATACAATGTTCGTGTAATTATGAACCCTATAAAAACAACGAGAATGATTGTGGCTGAAATAGGTAAAACAACACTGGTTGCACCAAGAACCAAAGATGTTACTGTAAATGCTATTTTCGTCACAAAGATCGAGACGATCACTTTCGCTACATCCATGCTAATATTGCCGATAAACGTCGCCACATCGTGTTCGGATGAAAAGATAAACTCCGCAACGCGCTGAGCGGCTGAGAAATAAACACACCACCGAGCGCCGCTCAGGATCGCCATGTTGAGGCCCGTTTTTCCGATCCCAAGTTCGAGAATTTTAGGATGATTGACGGCATAGCGGGTGCCATTCAGGATCCTGCGCACGGAAGGATACCCAGTTATTTTTATGTAGGCCACTCCCTTATGCATATAAGGTTGTGCTTTAATACCCATGCCTTTAAATCTAAATATCAGCTTATCAACCTCCCGGTAACTGACCAGCTTAAATATATTACTGACACCGGATGCCATGTCTTTAATCGTGCCAGCATACGTCGTGCCTTTGTCGTAAAGCTCATTCACCACAGCATAGGCCTCATTCGTGGTCAGCAGCATAATATGCTCTGTATTTTTATGCAGAAATTCTTCAAGTCGTAGCGTATCCAGCAAATACGGATGCTAAGGAATTAGCTGGTTAACGGGCACGTTGCCACGTAACGTATCGCCAAGATAATCTTCCCAGCCGGGCGTCTGATTATATAATCTGTTCATTGTTTTTCCTTAAACCTTAAAATATACGATCGCTCCATAAACTGTATGCGCTGGTTCCGGCGGTGCAATGTTCCCAACTGATTGACTCATAGGTTAGCTCAATCGACTCTTCCGCTTGCCCGTCGCTGTCATCAATGGCGTGAGGGATGTGAAGATGGATCCCGGCTATATGCGCATGGGGGAGTTTGATTTTGTAGTAGCATTCGTTCAAACCGGACCGGTTGGTGCGCCAGAAGCTAAATTCACAGTTGAGGCTCTCGTTTTCCGAAATGGATTTTCCGAGTAAAGGGGATGATTTATCTAAGGGTTTTACCAACGTGAGCGACTGATGATTGACATTTTGTTGACGCGTGATGCCATGAGAAAGGCTCATCACCATTATCTGGTCTGCATGAGCCAGTTGCGCTTTATTACCGATAGAATCCAGAGAAGAACATCCGGCAGAGAGCAGTCCTTGCTGCTCTCCGTTCAGCGTCAGATAAACAAGATTCGCCATAATAATCCCTTACCGTCGTGATAAAAAACTGCCCGCCTTCAAGTGAAAGCGGGCAGTTCAACATGATTATCAGCAGAGCAATGTGAGCGGAAAATCAAACAGCGACAATTCAGAATTTATAAATATTCATCTGCTGAATTACTCAGGCAAAGACGGTGTGCACCAGCAGGTTGATGGCCCCACCGCCAATAATAAGCCACACGAATAATACCAGCGCCATCAGCAGAGGTTTTGCGCCTGCTTTTTTCAGCGCGCTGACGTGCGTAGTCAAGCCCAGAGCAGCCATTGCCATCGCCAGCAGAACGGTATCCAGTGTGACCAGCATATCGACGACTGCTTTTGGTAACAGGTGGAACGAGTTGAAAATGGCGACCATGATAAACAGGATGGCAAACCACGGGATGGTGATTTTGCTTTTCTCACCGTTTCCGGCTGGAGCCAGTTGCTTAACCCGAGCCGCCAGAATCAGCAGGAACGGAGCCAGCATCATCACGCGCAGCATTTTGGCGATAACCGCGGCATTCTCAGCATCCGGGCTAACGGCATGTCCCGCAGCCACAACCTGCGCCACTTCATGCATGGTTGACCCCATATAAATGCCGTACGTTTCAGGGCTGAACCAGTGCGCCAGCAGAGGGTACATGGCTGGGTAGAGGAAAATCGCAAGGGTGCCGAAAATCACCACCGTGGCAACCGCAACCGTCACTTTGCTGGATTCCGCTTTTACTACCGGCTCCGTTGCTAACACTGCTGCGGCCCCGCAGATACTGCTGCCCGCGCCAATCAGCCAACTGGTGTGTTTATCCAGACCAAACACTTTTTGCCCCAGCAAGGTCGCCAGCATAAAGGTGCTGGTGAGCGTCAGCACATCAATGGCGATGCCGCTGATCCCCACGTCCGCAATTTGCGAAAACGTCAGACGAAAGCCATAAAGAATGATACCCAGTCGCAGCAAATGCTGTTTGGCAAACAGCACACCGCCGTCGCAGCGCTGCCAGATTTTGGGGTAAACCGTGTTGCCGATAACCATCCCCAACAGGATTGCCAGCGTCAGGGCGCTAAAGCCCGCACCAGAAATCGCCGGAAAACTGCCAGCCCATAACGCGATACCGGTGATCAACGCGCTCAGCGCCAGACCGGGAATGAAGTGCCACAGCGAGTGGCGATGCGTCGTGAGAGTGAGTGCTGTCATAACCTTCTCCTTTATCTGGGCTAAAGGTTACGCCGGGCTGGTTTAAAGATAAAATAGATTATATATTTATAATTAATCTGAATAAGTGGTATATCCGTCATACTTCGGGCCGCAGGGCTTTGGTCTGTCGCTCGATTTATCCAGGGTATCAATGAGGAGTCCCATGCATATCACCCTACGGCAACTGGAAGTGTTCGCCGAAGTCCTGAAGAGTGGCTCGACCACCCAGGCCTCGCAGATGCTGGCGCTTTCGCAGTCGGCGGTCAGCGCGGCGCTCACCGATCTTGAAGGGCAGTTGGGCGTTCAGCTGTTTGATCGCGTCGGTAAACGGCTGGTGGTTAACGAGCATGGGCGGCTGCTGTACCCGCGCGCGTTGGCGACGCTGGAGCAGGCCACGGAAATCGAGCAGTTGTTCCGCGAAGACAACGGCGCTATCCGTGTGTTTGCCAGCAGCACTATTGGCAATTACATCCTGCCGGAAGTGATCGCCCGCTACCGCCGGGATTTCCCTGCTTTGCCACTCGAACTGAGCGTAGGCAATAGTCAGGATGTGATTAACGCCGTCAGCGATTTCCGGGTCGATATCGGGCTGATTGAAGGCCCGTGTCATTCGGCGGACATCATCGCCGAGCCGTGGCTGGAAGATGAGCTGGTGGTGTTTGCCGCACCGGGTTCCTCTTTATTAGAAGGGGAGGTGACGCTAGCACGTCTCGCCGCGGCGCAGTGGATCTTGCGAGAGAAAGGTTCCGGTACCCGCGAGCTGGTCGATTATCTGCTGCTTTCCCATCTCCCTGAATTTCGTCTCGGTATGGAATTAGGCAATTCCGAAGCCATTAAACATGCCGTTCGTCATGGGCTTGGCATTAGCTGTCTTTCACGCAGAGTGATTGCCGAGCAGCTCGACAGCGGCACGCTGGTTGAAGTGCAAGTCCCGCTCCCACGCCTGACGCGCATGCTCTGGCGGATCCACCATCGGCAGAAACACCTCTCAAATGCGTTGCAGCGTTTTCTGCGCTATTGCAACAGTGAATCTTAGCGTGAAAGGAAATGGACAGGCGCCAGGCCATGTTGAACGCAGATCTCGGGAGATTTGGCGAAATAGGTGCCGCTTAAAGGAAAGGGTTCCCAACAGCGAACGTATCTGTCCGGGCTGAACGTCGTGAAATGAAGATAGAAAAGGGAAGTGTTAGCCACCACTAGCATCACCAACGTTGTTGAGGTGAGAAATCCCAGAACACTGTTTTCGTAGCGGAAGTTTTTTTGCCGAAAATACATCTGCTTATTCCATAGCCATATTACCGCAATCAGCGCGGGTCCGAAGCAAACGAAATTAGCCTTCAGTATATTTTCCACCCAGAAATCGGGGGCCGCGTTAAGGTGGAGCAGAGGAGCGTAGTCAGCCAGAAACCAGAATGAACAGAGGCAGGTGGATAAATAAATCAGCATCAGGAAAAAGTGCGTCAACTTTTCACCTCGTTCGGATTGCCAAAAGCTGGGTTTGGCCGCAGGTAATTTTTTCCTCATCGCTGGCTTCCACGTTTGTCCGGAGAGGGACGGGTAATTTCCCGGTCGAAATGTCGACACCAGTCGCTGTCTTTGACATACATTGTGGTGACACCGCGACCACGCTGGACGCAAACGCCGAAATCTGGATTTTTGGCATAAAAGTGTAGGGTCACTGATTGCAGGATGCAGGCTGAAATTGACCAGACTGGAGTGAGAACCAAACAGCTGACAAGCATAATGTTAAGAATGAGGCTGGAATAATTACTGTTCAGCTCACTCAGCACCATGATAAGTATCAGCAATGGGCCTAAGAACAATCCACCGGCAAGAATGCCGCCCATATCATCGGTAATGTAATCTGGCTTATAGAGCCAGCTTTCGACGATATCGATACTTTGATGAAGCCCCCCGACGAAGACAGGAACACCAAAGCTGGCCACGACAGCCAGCCGGGTGAGCATACCTGGTTTACGTTTTCTCTTCACTGAGTCCACCCTCAAATTTCCGTGTGCGCTATTTTCTGCCTTCGAAACGAAAATCTGCGCTACATTTTGTGCGTACCCAGCTTTACTTATAATCCGCGAGCCATCATGAAGCTCTCTTATAACTGCGCATTTCCACCGGATGGAACGGTGATCGTCTGCTAGAATTGCGCCTCATTTTTTGGATGGACAGCATTTTTATATGGTTTCCGAAACTAAAACCACAGAAGCGCCCGCGCTGCGTCGCGAACTCAAGGCGCGTCACCTGACGATGATCGCCATTGGCGGCTCAATCGGTACAGGGTTATTTGTTGCCTCCGGGGCAACCATTTCACAGGCGGGCCCTGGCGGCGCTCTGCTTTCTTATATGCTTATCGGTCTGATGGTTTACTTCCTGATGACAAGCCTCGGCGAACTGGCGGCTTATATGCCGGTATCCGGTTCATTTGCGACCTACGGTCAGAACTATGTCGAAGAAGGCTTTGGTTTCGCGCTCGGCTGGAACTACTGGTACAACTGGGCTGTGACCATCGCGGTTGACCTCGTTGCTGCACAGTTGGTCATGAACTACTGGTTCCCGGACACCCCAGGCTGGATCTGGAGCGCACTGTTCCTCGGCATCATGTTCCTGCTGAACTGGATCTCCGTTAAAGGCTTCGGCGAAGCGGAATACTGGTTCTCGCTGATCAAAGTGACCACCGTCATTATCTTTATCATCGTCGGCGTGATGATGATTTTCGGTATCTTCAAAGGCGCACAGCCAGTGGGCTGGAGCAACTGGACAACCGGCGATGCGCCGTTTGCCGGGGGCTTTGCGGCGATGATTGGCGTGGCGATGATTGTCGGCTTCTCCTTCCAGGGCACTGAACTTATCGGTATCGCTGCGGGTGAATCTGAAGATCCAGAGAAGAACATTCCTCGCGCGGTGCGTCAGGTGTTCTGGCGTATCCTGCTGTTCTATGTGTTCGCTATCCTGATTATCAGCCTGATCATTCCTTACACCGATCCGAGCCTGCTGCGTAATGACGTGAAAGATATCTCCGTCAGCCCGTTCACGCTGGTCTTCCAGCACGCCGGTCTGCTGTCTGCGGCAGCGGTGATGAACGCCGTAATCCTGACTGCGGTTCTGTCTGCGGGTAACTCCGGGATGTATGCGTCCACACGTATGCTGTACACCCTGGCCTGTGACGGCAAAGCGCCACGTATTTTCTCCAAACTGTCGAAAGGCGGCGTGCCACGTAACGCGCTGTATGCCACCACGGTTATCGCCGGGCTGTGCTTCCTGACCTCCATGTTTGGCAACCAGACCGTTTACCTGTGGCTGCTTAACACGTCCGGTATGACGGGCTTTATCGCCTGGCTGGGCATTGCCATCAGTCATTATCGTTTCCGTCGTGGTTACGTGATGCAAGGGCACGACATTAACGATTTGCCATACCGCTCTGGTTTCTTCCCGTTAGGGCCAATCTTCGCGTTCGTGCTGTGCCTGATTATCACGCTCGGTCAGAACTATGAAGCCTTCCTGAAAGACACCATCGACTGGGGCGGCGTAGCGGCAACCTATATTGGTATTCCGCTGTTCCTCGCCATCTGGTTTGGCTACAAAATTGCGAAGGGCACCCATTTCGTGCGTTACAGCGAAATGCGCTTCCCGGAACGCTTCAAGAAGTAATCATCAGAAGTTTTCTGCCCAAACCCTCCCATCGTGGAGGGTTTTTTCTTTGTGTGATCCGTTGTTTCTGCTGACACACATGGTCACAATTAAATTGATAATTGTTATCATTCTCTTTATCATCCTCATACTTTCAGGATGAAGCCACTCCCCCGCATCTTGTCCGAGGACGCTCCGGACCAGGGTGACCAGCCACATCTCTTTTGACTCAGATACGTTGACGCGCGTCGCATCAGGCGGGCGAGAGACGGTGAGCTTTTTTTGTAGTTTTTACCTCATGGAGAATGGAAATGTTCAGGTTGAATCCCATCGTTCGGGGCGGGTTGTGCGCGTCCGTATTCACACTGGCGACGCCAGTCCTTGCCGCTAATGACAGTGAAACGCTGGTGGTTACCGCAGCGGCCACGGAGCAAAGCGTGAAGGACGCGCCAGCCAGTATCAGCGTGATTACCCAGCAGGATCTGCAGCGTCGCCCGGTACAGAATCTGAAAGATGTCCTCCAGGATGTGCCTGGTGTGCAACTCACCAACGAAGGCGATAACCGCAAAGGCGTGAGTCTGCGCGGTCTGGACAGCAGCTACACCCTGATTCTGGTGGATGGCAAACGCGTCAATTCCCGCAATGCCGTTTTCCGTCATAACGACTTTGACCTGAACTGGATCCCGGTGGATGCCATCGAGCGAATTGAAGTGGTGCGCGGCCCGATGTCCTCGCTTTACGGCTCTGATGCGCTCGGTGGCGTGGTGAACATCATCACCAAAAAGATTGGCCAGAAATGGCATGGTTCCGTCACGGCAGATACCACCCTTCAGGAACACCGCGATCGTGGCGACACCTATAACGGCCAGTTCTTCACCAGTGGTCCACTGGTTGATGGCGTGCTGGGCATGAAAGCTTATGGCAATTTGTCTAAGCGCGAAAAAGACGAACAGCAAGCTTCCTCCACGTCTGCCACCGGCGAATCTCCACGTATCGAAGGGTTTACCAGCCGCGATGCGAACGTCGAATTTGCCTGGACGCCAAACGACAATCACGACTTCACCGCGGGCTATGGCTTCGACAGGCAGGACAGGGATTCCGACTCGCTCGACAAAAACCGTCTTGAGCGCCAGAACTACTCGCTCAGCCACAATGGGCGCTGGGATGTCGGCAACAGTGAGCTGAAGTTCTACGGCGAAAAAGTGGATAACAAAAACCCGGAGCAGGCCGGGGTGATCACTTCTGAAAGCAACTCCATCGACGGTAAATATGTTCTGCCGTTGAGCCCCATCAATCAGCTGCTGACGCTGGGCGGTGAATGGCGTCACGACAAGCTTGAAGATCCGGTGAATTTAAAAGGCAGCGGTAACACCTCAGCCAGCCAGTACGCGCTGTTTATTGAAGACGAATGGCGGATTTTTGAGCCGCTGGCGCTGACCACCGGCGTACGTATGGATGACCATGAAACCTACGGTGACCACTGGAGCCCGCGTGCCTATCTGGTCTATAACGCGACCGATACCGTCACGGTCAAAGGTGGCTGGGCAAACGCTTTTAAAGCCCCGTCCTTATTGCAGCTTAGCCCGGACTGGACAACAGGTTCCTGTCGCGGCGCTTGTGAAATCGTCGGTAGCCCGGATCTGAAACCGGAAACCAGCGAAAGCTATGAGCTGGGGCTCTATTACGCGGGTGAAGAAGGCTGGCTGGAAGGCGTGCAGGGCAGTATTACGACTTTCCAGAACAACGTTGACGATCGTATCAGCATCAGCCGTACCGCCAATGTTAATCAGGTGAAAGACTACCCGAACTATGTTGGTCTAAACGCCGATGGCGAGCCGATTTTCCGTTATTACAACGTCAATAAAGCACGCATTCGCGGGGTTGAAACCGAGCTGAAAGTGCCGCTGGCGGAAGACTGGAAAGTGACGCTGAATTACACCTACAACGACGGGCGTGACCTGAGTAACGGCGGCAATAAACCGCTGTCCGAACTGCCGTTCCATACCGCGAATGGCGTCGTGGACTGGCAGGCGACGCAAGACTGGTCGTTCTATGTGCAGGCCAATTATTCTGGTGAGAAACGCGCCATTGCCACCGGGGGTGCAACGCCGGGCGGTTACGTTATCTGGAATGCGGGCGGTGGCTGGCAGGCGACGAAAAACGTCAAACTGCGCGCCGGGGTGATGAACCTGACGGATAAAGATCTGAGCCGCGACGACTACAGCTACAACGAAGATGGGCGCCGTTACTTTATGGCTGTTGATTATAAGTTCTGATAGAGCCTGGGGTTTACTCCCCTCGCCCCGTGGGAGAGGGGTTGGGGGAGAGGGCATCAGGCCGCACGAAAGCATTACTTCATCAAATGCTGCGCATGGAAGCGCAGATGATCTTCGATAAAGGACGCAATAAACCAATAGCTGTGATCAAATCCGGACTGAATGCGCAGCGTCAGCGGCCAGTTTTTCTGGCGGGCGGCTTCGGCCAGCACGGCGGGCTGTAATTGATCCGCCAGGAACTGATCGCTATCCCCCTGATCAATCAGCGTAGGGATCGCATTATCCACATCGCTGTTCAGCATCAGGGCGCAGCTGTCCCACGCTTGCCAGGTTTTTTGATCTTCACCCAGATAAGCCGTAAACGCTTTTTGCCCCCACGGAACACGACATGGGTTCACAATCGGCGCAAATGCAGACACGCTGGTATAGCGGCCTGGATTTTTCAGCGCCAGCACTAACGCCCCGTGTCCACCCATGGAATGGCCTGAAATCGCACAGCGATCAGCCACGCTGAACTGTTGCTGAATCAGCTTTGGCAGTTCGTCGGTTAGGTAATCATACATGCGGTAATGTGCGGCCCACGGCGCTTGTATCGCGTTCAGGTAGAAACCTGCGCCTTTGCCCAAATCATAGGCTTCATCATCAGCCACATTCTCACCACGTGGGCTGGTATCTGGCATCACCAGCACAATACCGAGTTCGGCGGCAACGCGCTGTGCTCCGGCTTTGGTCGCAAAGTTTTCGTCGGTGCAGGTTAAGCCTGACAGCCAGTACAGCACCGGCGGCGGGGTGTTTTCCCGTGGCGGTGGCAGAAAGATGCTGAACGTCATGGCGCAGTTCAGCGTGCTGGAGTCGTGCCGCCAGCGTTGCTGCCAGCCTTCAAAACAACGGTGCTCTTCGAGCAGTTCCATGCATGGCTCCCTGATAAATGATTGAAAATGACCTGTTTCATCATACAGATCATCGGCGGCGATGAGTAACTTTCACTTCCGCATTGTGTTTACATACTGCATCATAAACACAACCTTACATTAACACTTGAGGCGAATATGGCGCTACGCACCGCGCTGAGTGGTTTTGTCATGCTGGTGGTGGCGATGGGGATAGGGCGCTTTGCCTTTACGCCTCAGGTGCCGCTGATGATGGCTGAAGGCCAACTGACGCTGACCACCGCCGGGCTGGTGGCGGCCATGAATTACCTGGGCTATCTGGTAGGAGCCTGGGACGCCATGCGTGCCAGCCGTCGGGTGGAAGGGCGTTTGTTCGCAGGCATTGCCGGAGCCGTCATAGTAACGCTGCTTTCTGCCTGGGCCGATAACGCCTGGCTCCACGGCTTGTTGCGATTCGTGATTGGCTGCATGAGCGGCCTGGTGATTGGCGCGTTGCTGGTGGGCGGCGGTTTTCTGTGTGCGGTACAGCTTTCACTGCTGTATGGGCGCGAACTGGCACCGCAGCATACTCGTTACATGGCGGGGTTATTGACCACGGGATACGCCATCGGTCAGCTTGTCGGGCCGGTGACTTCGGCGCTATCAACCTGGCTAACGCAACGTTTGGAACCGGCGCTGGGCGTAGCGGCTATCGCGCTATTCATTGGCGGCGCGCTGGTCTGGCGTTCTCAGCATGAAAGGTTAAGCCAATTTCAATAATTATCGCCGTGAATACTGGATTCTGTGCGCGGCCTCACGCACAATGAGTGCTCACTTTGCCCTCAGAGAGCGAAGGTTGCCACACCTGCAGGAGATACCCTAAATGCCATCATTGAGTAAAGAAGCCGCCCTGGTTCATGAAGCGCTGTTGGCGCGTGGTCTGGAAACACCGCTGCGTCCTCCCGTTGATATGGACAAAGAAACTCGTAAGCACCTGATTGCCGGTCATATGACCGAAATTATGCAGCTCCTGAATCTTGACCTCAGCGATGACAGCCTGACTGAAACGCCACATCGCATCGCAAAAATGTATGTGGATGAAATCTTCTCCGGCCTGGATTACGCCAACTTCCCGAAAATCACCGTCATTGAAAACAAAATGAAGGTAGATGAGATGGTGACCGTGCGTGATATCTCGATGACCAGCACCTGTGAGCACCATTTCGTGACTATCGATGGTAAAGCGACCGTCGCGTATATCCCGAAAGACACCGTTATTGGCCTGTCGAAAATCAACCGTATCGTGCAGTTCTTCGCTCAGCGCCCACAGGTGCAAGAGCGTTTGACTCAGCAAATCCTCGTGGCGCTGCAAACGCTGCTGGACACCAACAATGTGGCTGTTTCCATTGATGCGGTGCATTACTGCGTCAAAGCGCGCGGCATTCGTGATGCGACCAGTGCGACCACCACCACCTCGCTCGGTGGCCTGTTCAAATCAAGCCAGAATACCCGCCAGGAGTTTCTGCGCGCGGTTCGTCATCACAACTGATTAGCTAAAGCAGGAACCTTATGGAGCGAAACGTCACGCTGGATTTTGTTCGCGGCGTTGCCATTCTGGGGATCCTGCTTCTCAATATCTCCGCCTTTGGTTTGCCGAAGGCAGCCTATCTTAACCCGGCCTGGTATGGCGCAATCACCGAACGCGATGCCTGGACATGGGCAATCCTCGACCTGTTCGCTCAGGTAAAATTTCTGACCCTCTTTGCGCTGTTGTTTGGTGCCGGTTTACAGCTGTTACTGCCGCGCGGCAAGCGCTGGATACAATCTCGGTTGTCTCTTCTGGCGCTGCTCGGTTTTTGCCATGGCTTGTTGTTTTGGGATGGCGACATCCTGCTGGCGTACTCGCTCGTTGGGCTGGTGTGCTGGCGAATGGTGCGTGAAGCGCACAGTGCAAAATCGATGTTTAACACCGGCGTTGTGCTGTATCTGATTGGCATCGCGGTGCTGGTTTTTCTTGGACTGATTTCTGGCGATGCACCAAACCGTTCGTGGGTGCCGGATGCAGCGAACCTGCAATACGAGCAGTACTGGAAGCTGAAGGGCGGTTTTGAAGCTATCAGCAACCGGGCAGATATGCTGTCTGACAGCCTGCTGGCATTAGGCGCGCAATACGGCTGGCAACTGGCAGGCATGATGTTAATGGGGGCCGCGCTGATGCGCAGCGGTTGGCTGAAAGGGCAGTTCAGCTTGTCACATTATCGCCGCACCGGTGCGCTGCTGATTGCGCTTGGCCTGATGATTAACGTGCCTGCGATAGTGGCTCAATGGCATCTGGACTGGTCCTATCGCTGGTGTGCGTTCCTGTTACAGGCCCCAAGAGAGTTGGGCGCACCGTTACAGGCTATCGGTTATGCTGCACTGGCCTATGGTTTCTGGCCGCAGATTTGCGCATCTCGTCTGGTGGGAGCCGTGGCGTGTGTGGGCCGCATGGCACTTTCCAATTACCTGCTGCAAACCCTCATCTGCACCACGCTGTTTTATCATCTTGATCTGTTTATGAAATTTGACCGCTTCCAGCTGTTGGCCTTCGTCCCGGCTATTTGGTTGGTGAATGTATTGCTCTCCGTCTTCTGGCTGCGTTATTTCCGCCAGGGGCCAATGGAATGGCTGTGGCGGCAGTTAACCGCACGGGCTGCAGGGGTATCCATTTCTAAAACATCCAGATAACGATCTGGATCACAATCATTAACAAAACGGATGTAACCGTTTCCATCCTTGTGAGCTTCTTCACGTAGTCCTTCCCGACTCGCTGCCAGAATAGCCTCCTTGCTCAACACAGGGGGTGACTGTGAGTTGCTGCCATTTTCAACAGGACGGTGGTTATGATCACCATTCGTGATGTGGCCCGCCATGCGGGTGTTTCCGTCGCGACCATTTCCCGCGTGCTGAATAACAGCCCGCTTGTCAGTCCTGAAACTCGTGAACGGGTGATGAAAGCCGTTTCGGAGCTGGGTTATCGGCCCAACGCCAACGCCCAGGCGCTTGCCACTCAGGTCAGCGACACCATCGGCGTGGTGGTGATGGATGTCTCGGACGCCTTTTTCGGCGCCCTGGTCAAAGCGGTCGATACCGTTGCTCAGCAGTTTCAGAAAAACGTACTGATTGGCAACAGCTACCACGAGGCAGAGAAGGAGCGAAACGCGATTGAGGTGCTGATTCGCCAGCGCTGTAATGCGTTAATCGTGCATTCCAAAGCATTAAGCGATGCCGAGCTTGCGGAGTTTCTCGACCAGATCCCGGGGATGGTGTTAATCAACCGCATTGTGCCGGGTTATGAATACCGCTGTGTCGGGCTGGATAACGTCAGCGGCGCGATGATGGCGACGCGCATGTTGCTCAATCAGGGGCATACGCGTGTCGGCTATCTTGGCTCCAGTCACGGAATCGAAGACAACCAAATGCGTCAGGAAGGATGGCTGCGTGCGTTGAGCGAGCAGGGCATTGCTGCGCCCGAAGCATGGGTGGGCACAGGCTCGCCAGATTTGCAGGGTGGCGAAGCGGCGATGGTGGAGTTGCTCGGGCGAAATCAGGGGCTTACGGCGGTGTTTGCCTACAACGACAACATGGCGGCCGGGGCGCTGACGGCGCTGAAAGACAACGGCATTGCGGTGCCGCAGCATCTCTCATTGATTGGTTTTGATGATATCCCGATTGCGCGTTATACCGATCCGCAGCTCACGACGGTACGTTATCCCATCGTTTCAATGGCTAAACTGGCTACAGAGCTGGCGTTGATGGGGGCGGCCGGGAAGCTTGATAGCAGCGCAACTCACTGTTTTATGCCGACGCTGGTGCGCCGTCATTCGGTGGCGCTGAAGCAATCTGTGGGGTCGATCACTAACTGATAATGTGCCGTGATGTAACCGCTTTCAATTTGTGAGTAAATTCACAGTATATTAACATTCGCCTGACTATGATGTCAGCGTTTGTAAGGCTGAAATGCTATGTAACGGTGATTAATCAGTTTTTATATGGCAATAAAGCGCTAAGCAATCAATTTTACGCTCGTCTGGATCGTTACCGAACACGGAAGAGGATTTTTTTAGAATGTTAACTTCGGCGGTCAGTAACTTTTCTTTAACGTTTTGCCCGCCACGATAAGCTACCCTGCATAAAAATAACCGGAGATACCATGAATAAGAAGGTGTTAACCCTGTCCGCTGTGATGTCTTGCATGTTGTTTGGCGCGGCTGCTCATGCAGCAGATACCCGTATCGGCGTAACTATCTATAAATACGACGATAACTTCATGTCTGTGGTGCGTAAAGCGATCGAGAAAGACGGCAAAGCCTCCCCAGATGTTCAGCTGCTGATGAATGACTCGCAGAACGACCAGTCCAAACAGAACGACCAGATCGACGTCCTGCTGGCGAAGGGCGTAAAAGCTCTGGCTATCAACCTCGTTGACCCGGCTGCGGCAGGCACCGTCATCGAAAAAGCACGTGGTCAGAACGTGCCGGTGGTGTTCTTCAACAAAGAGCCATCCCGCAAAGCGCTGGACAGCTATGACAAAGCCTTCTACGTCGGTACTGACTCCAAAGAGTCCGGTATCATCCAGGGCGACCTGATTGCGAAACACTGGAAAGCGAACCCAAATTGGGATCTGAACAAAGACGGCCAGATTCAGTTCGTGCTGCTGAAAGGCGAGCCAGGCCATCCGGATGCTGAAGCTCGTACCACCTACGTTATCAAAGAGCTGAACGACAAAGGCTTCAAAACTCAGCAGCTGCAGCTGGATACCGCGATGTGGGATACCGCTCAGGCTAAAGACAAAATGGACGCGTGGCTCTCTGGCCCGAACGCTAACAAAATCGAAGTGGTTATCGCCAACAACGATGCGATGGCAATGGGTGCAGTAGAAGCGCTGAAAGCCCACAACAAAACCAGCATTCCTGTGTTTGGTGTGGATGCGCTGCCAGAAGCTCTGGCTCTGGTGAAATCTGGCGCAATGGCGGGCACCGTGCTGAACGATGCGAACAACCAGGCGAAAGCAACGTTTGATCTGGCGAAAAACCTGGCTGACGGCAAAGAAGCCGCTGCGGGCACCAACTGGAAAATCGAGAACAAAATTGTTCGCGTTCCTTACGTAGGTGTTGATCAGGACAACCTGTCTCAGTTCATCGGTAAGTAATTTTTTAATACGACGTCATTGAAATATCTCCCGTGCTGGACGGTCAGCACGGGAAAACATTCGCGCAGCCAGGGTTAACTATGGTCAGCAATAAAACAGAATCGTCAGGCGAATTCTTGTTGGAAATGAGCAGTATCAACAAGTCATTTCCCGGCGTTAAAGCGCTCGATAATGTTAATTTGAAAGTTCGTCCTCACTCTATCCATGCCTTAATGGGGGAGAACGGAGCGGGCAAATCGACATTATTAAAATGTTTGTTTGGGATCTACCAAAAAGATTCCGGTAGCATTATTTTTCAGGGAAAAGAGATCGACTTCCATTCTGCGAAAGAAGCCCTTGAGAATGGTATTTCTATGGTGCACCAGGAACTTAACCTGGTTCTCCAGCGTTCAGTCATGGACAACATGTGGTTGGGGCGTTACCCGACCAAAGGCGTGTTTGTTGACCAGGACAAAATGTATAACGACACCAGGGCGATATTCGATGAATTAGATATCGATATCGACCCGCGTGCGCGTGTAGGCACATTATCTGTATCACAAATGCAGATGATTGAAATTGCCAAAGCATTTTCCTATGACGCCAAAATTGTGATTATGGATGAGCCCACTTCTTCCTTAACGGAAAAAGAAGTGAACCATCTGTTCAAAATTATTCGCAAGCTGAAAGAACGCGGCTGCGGTATTGTTTATATTTCCCACAAAATGGAAGAAATCTTCCAGCTGTGTGATGAAATCACCATCCTGCGTGACGGTCAGTGGATTGCCACTCAGCCGCTGGAAGGTCTGGACATGGACAAGATCATCGCCATGATGGTCGGCCGTTCATTGACCCAGCGCTTCCCGGAAAAACACAACACGCCGGGTGAAACCATTCTTGAAGTGCGTAACCTGACTTCTCTGCGCCAGCCGTCTATTCGCGATGTCTCCTTTGACCTGCGTAAAGGCGAGATCCTCGGTATTGCCGGGCTGGTCGGGGCGAAGCGTACAGATATCGTGGAAACGCTGTTCGGCATCCGTGAAAAATCCAGCGGCACCATTATGCTGCACGGTAAAAAAATTAATAACCACAGTGCTAACGAAGCGATTAACCATGGTTTTGCCCTGGTTACGGAAGAGCGTCGTTCCACCGGCATTTACGCTTATCTGGATATCGGCTTTAACTCGCTTATCTCCAATATTAAGAAATATAAAGGTAAAACCGGGCTGCTGGATAATTCCCGCATGAAGAGTGATACCCAATGGGTTATTGACTCAATGCGTGTAAAAACGCCTGGCCATCGTACTCAGATTGGATCACTGTCGGGCGGTAACCAGCAAAAGGTTATTATCGGCCGTTGGTTGTTAACCCAACCTGAAATATTAATGCTGGATGAACCGACGCGTGGGATTGACGTAGGTGCCAAGTTTGAAATTTATCAGTTGATAGCAGAACTGGCGAAAAGAGAGAAAGGGATCATCATCATCTCCTCCGAGATGCCTGAACTGCTGGGTATTACTGACCGTATTCTGGTTATGAGTAATGGTCAGGTTGCTGGCATTGTTGATACTAAAACGACCACGCAGAACGAAATTTTACGTCTTGCGTCTTTGCACCTTTAAGATCAGGGGCTCCTCATGAGTGCGTTAAATAAGAAAAGTTTTCTCACTTATCTGAAAGAAGGCGGAATTTACGTCGTTCTTTTAGTGTTACTGGCCATTATTATTTTCCAGGACCCCACGTTCTTAAGTCTGCTGAACTTGAGTAACATCCTGACTCAGTCTTCCGTTCGTATCATTATCGCACTGGGTGTTGCGGGGCTTATCGTGACGCAAGGGACAGACCTGTCCGCCGGGCGTCAGGTTGGTCTGGCGGCGGTTATCGCCGCAACGCTGCTGCAATCCGTGGATAACGCCAACAAGGTGTTCCCGGATCTGGCCACCCTGCCTATCCCACTGGTCCTGCTGATCGTCTGTGCTATCGGCGCGGTCATTGGCCTGGTCAACGGCATCATCATCGCTTACCTGAACGTGACACCGTTTATCACCACCTTGGGTACGATGATCATCGTTTACGGTATCAACTCCCTGTATTACGACTTCGTGGGCGCTTCCCCGGTGTCGGGTTTTGATTCCCACTTCTCGACGTTCACGCAAGGATTTATCGCGCTGGGCAGTTTCCGCTTGTCCTACATCACCTTCTACGCGTTGATTGCGACGGTCTTTGTCTGGGTCCTGTGGAACAAAACGCGCTTCGGTAAAAACATCTTCGCTATCGGCGGTAACCCGGAAGCGGCGCGTGTTTCAGGCGTTAACGTCGCCCTGAACCTGCTGATGATTTATGCGCTGTCTGGTGTGTTCTATGCCTTCGGCGGGATGCTGGAAGCGGGGCGTATCGGCTCGGCAACCAACAACCTCGGCTTTATGTACGAACTGGATGCGATTGCGGCCTGTGTGGTGGGTGGCGTGTCGTTCAGCGGCGGTGTCGGGACCGTTATCGGCGTAGTGACCGGTGTTATCATCTTCACCGTTATCAACTACGGCCTGACCTACATCGGCGTGAACCCGTACTGGCAATATATTATCAAGGGCGCAATCATCATCTTCGCTGTCGCACTTGATTCTCTGAAGTATGCCCGTAAGAAGTAATCTACCGCGTAGCAGCGACAAAACCCGCCGGAGAACGGCGGGTTTTTTTATTGAGTCTCGGCGGGGTTTTTTGTCAGTAGTGTTTCCAGCAGCGATGCTGAAACAGGTATAAGCCCCATTTTCAAACCAAAAGGTTTAAAGACCCGATTCATCACTTCAAGGGAGTAGTTACCCTTATTGTTTTCGATATCCGAAATGGTCTTGCGCGAGACGGAAACGAGTTCAGCATACTTTTCCTGTTTCAAGCTAAGGATCTCGATTCTAAGTTTCCGTAAGGCTTCCCCCTGACTAACTTGTCCGGTGATAACTTGAAAAGTTATAGAACGAATTAACTCCGTTCTCTCAATCGCGTTAATGTGAGGAACTTCAGAGGTCGCACGCTGGCGGTTTTCGTTTTTCTTGAGCTCTACACCTTCTGGTATAAGTCGCTCAGATTGCTCACTGGAGAGATTCTGTTGGCGTAACTGCTCAATCGTTTGGCGTATCTCTTGTTGTTTATCAGGACGGCTCATAATAATCCCCAGCGAGACAGTTTTTCAGGAATGTACTTAAATCCAATTGCTGGCATATTCATAATTTGTTGAGGAACACCTCTGGCTCGCAGGCGGTCGGGAAGCGTGAGAAGTTGTTCCGCAGTTAATTTCAGCGCCTTGAGTAACGTCTGAGCTGGAACCAGATCGTCAAGCTGCTCGGCAATCGCCGGGAAATGATATTCACCGCCAAACTCCAGGGGCTGTGACCATTTCATACTACGTGGAATGCCTTCGGGGTCGGCTTTCATAGGCGCAAAATCGTAAATGGGGGCGAGTTCAATGGTGTTGATGCCGCGCATAAAAGCCGTATTACGCCCATGGTTATCACTGTTACCGAAAATGATATTGAGCAGATCACGGCGAACCCATTCAATGACAAAATCAGGAATATCAAAAACCACGCCAGACTCTGCCACAGTGTGGCTGTATGTTATTTTCTCTATCAATGTTCGAAGGGTTGTCTCATGATCGAGCGCAACGCCCGGACCTTTGGACAACATTGAATACACTGACTCCATCGCATAACGCTTAATGCAACCCTGATCGTCGACAGAAATATCAAATCGAGGAAGCCATAAAGAAGGGTAAAACATCCCCTCTTCGAGGCGCATTTTGTCGACAGGAATAGTGCTAAAGCCCATTGCCGTGAGTTCCTGGTAGTAGTGAAACTCAGCTCGCAGGATATTACAGTCCACTTCGCTACGTGAGCCACGCGGATATTTCACCAGATACCAGTCATCTTTGCAGTCACGATTATCCTGCCAGCTATCAATCCAGAGACGCTGATCTTCACGGCAGCGAAGCAATAGCTTCGGTGCCTCGCCTCCGGCCCCAGTAGCGCCTCCTGCAGAAGCTCCTCTTTGTTGGGCGTAATCTAAAAAATCAGCGGCACGATTTTTTACGTCATCAAAGGAAAAGGTGATTGTTTCTGCAAATGGGGTGGCTTCAGGTAAAGATTCCTTAATTCGCAGATTGCCACAAGGGGCGATAGTACCGTATTTCAGTAAAACGAAGTTTTGCTGAGCCGCGCTTAATCCTTCCAGATCGAGGTAGTTGATCCAATAGCGCCGGCTGGAGCCACTTGGAATAATGTCGTCCAACCATTTCATCCAGCCAGGTTTACCGTCGTTACCGAAGTAAAGCGAGACAGGATGATTTATGGAAACAGCATGGCAATCATCCATTTCAAGATATTCAATAGCATAATCAGTCAGATAATGAATCTCTGTCGTTTGCCAATCATTTCTGTCGGAGGCAGGAAAAGTCAGGGTTGCAATATCTTCCCACTGCTCATTCAGATAAGCCTGTACGGTAAGTTGCTCCATAATGCCTCCTGGTATAATGAGTGAAATATTACACCTTAAATGAAGGCTTATCCATTAATGACACTTTTATCGCACATTAATGGGATGTTTGAAGATTTGTGTAACTTATAAGTTACATTAATTTTTCAAATGAAGAGAGATTACTTCTGCAATTCAAGCAGCTGATCGGGAGTGACCGCCGGATAACCCTGCGCATCTTCAGGCACTTCTTGTTGGGCTGGGATCGGGACTAACGGGCCCAGGAAGCGGGGTTCGCGTTTGAAGAGATAGAGATCGGCCAGCGCACCAAAGCGGGCGCCAAATTCACGCACACGAACATTCCACATATTTTTAGGCGAGGGCACTGCGTAGCACTGCGCCTGAATGCCCATGTGCAGGGCGATAAACAGCGCGCGTTCGCAGTGGAAGCGTTGGGTGATGATGATGAAATCGTTGGTGTCGAAGACTTTACGCGTGCGCACGATGGAATCGAGCGTACGGAAGCCTGCGTAATCCAGCACGATATCTGCCGGATCGACGCCAGCAGCAATCAAATCCTTACGCATGGTCATCGGCTCGTTGTAGCTTTGCAGGGCGTTATCGCCGCTCAGTAGCAGGTAGTTCACCTTTCCGCTGTTATAGGCATTGAGTGCGCCCTGAATGCGATAACGGTAATACTGATTGATAACGCCGGTGCGGTAATACTTCGCGGTACCGAGAACGACGCCGACCTGACGGTAGGGCAAGTCCTGCAGTTCGTCGTAGGTATACGGGGCGGTTTTCCAGCTGATCCAGCGGTCAAGCCCAAGTGCAGTCAACAGCAGCAGGCCGAAGAGGACTAACAGGCTGTATAAAACGCGCTTTAACATGGACTTGACTCAGTGGTGGAAGAATATTCACTCAGGCTACTTTACCCGCCGGGCAAGAGCAAGAAACAGCCGTTTAATTGGGGGGATTTTCATCAACGCGGGCCAAACGACCCGCATTGAGATTAGGCCAGCAGCGCGCGGTCGATGTTCTGACAGCCCAGTGCTTTCAGCGTTGCTGCCGTGGCATCCCACTGGATAAGCGGTGCATCTGCGCGTTCGGCAAGCATGGCTCGCTGGATATCTGAATAGTCATAACCGTTCAGGCTAAGCAGGTTCAGGGCGCCCTGAAGGGGTGGCAGCGTTGGGTTGAAGGCCGCGTTTTCGGCATAGCTGCCGCTGAAAATAGTGCCGTCTTTCAGTTCAAGCGCCACGCCGGACGGGGAGTTGCTGTAAGGCGCATGGCAGTTATTCGCCGCTTTGATTGCGGCCTGAGTTAACTCATCACCTTCCAGCGGATAACCGTGGTCCTGCGCATCCATCAGCAGCGTTTTGATGTCCAGATCTTTCGGGCCAAAGGCGTCCGGCAGATAGTCTTTCAGTGAATGTGGCTCGCGGCCCGGCAGGTTGATTTGCAGCTCAAGGCCGCTGTTCAGTTCATTCATAAACTGACGGCAGTGGCCGCACGGCGTGTAGTTCACGGTGATGGCTTTCAGCGCTTTTTCACCGCGCAGCCAGGCATGGCTGATGGCGCTTTGTTCGGCGTGTACGGTTTGCTGCATGGTGGCACCGATAAATTCCATATTGCCGCCAAAATACCAGTTACCGCTGACGCCACGGGCGATAGCGCCCACGTTGAAATGCGATAAATCAGCACGGGCACAGGCGGCCGCCAGCGGCAGCAGCGCGAAAGCCAGCGCGTCTTCATCCAGTCCCGTGGCTGATTTCAGCGTGGAGACCTGCCCGGCGCTCAACAGGGCAGGGAAGTGCGTATCAGCCAGCATCGGGGCCAGGGCTGACTGCAATTCTGCGCTAAGCTGCGGGAAAGCAGAGTGAAAACGTGGGTGCATGGCGTTGCCTCATTACAGGTTTAAGGGATCGTAGTGTACGGACCTGTTACCGGATAATGTGTGATTTATGTCTCACTATTTATGCAACTTATGAAATTTAAATAAAATTTGTGTGATGTCGCGTTATCCCACCACGGCCAGGATCAGCGGAAACAGGAACGGGGCCAGCAGCGAAGTGATTATCCCGCAGATAACCAACGCCAGGGAGCTGAACGCGCCTTCCTGATAATCCAGTTCCGCACAACGTGCAGTGCCGAGTGCGTGAGAGGCTGTTCCCATCGCCAGGCCGCGCGCTGCTTTGGTATGAATGCGCATCAGATTCAATAATGTGTGGCCAAATACCGCACCAAGGATCCCGACGAAAATCACGCACACCGCGCTGATAGCCGGAATGCCCCCGATGCTGCCGCCTACCGCCATCGCAATGGGGGTTGTCACGGATTTCGGTAGAACGGATGCGGCGATTTCAGGGGTTGCGCCCATCAGAAGCGCAACTGTTGTGCCCGTCACCATCGCCACCATGCTACCGACAAAACAGATAGTAATAATGGATTTCCAGCGAGCGCGAATCTGATGCAGCTGTTCGTACAGTGGAAAAGCCAGCGCCACGACAGCCGGTTGCAGCAGATCATTGAGGATTTTACTGCCCTGGAAATAGTGATCGTAGGGAATGCCAGTCAGCAGCAGGAAAGGAATAATTACCACCATGGCGACCAGCAAAGGGTTCAGCAGCGGCATTTTGAAACGAGCAGCGAGTTTACGTGCAGCGAAGAACACCACCAATGTGAGCGGGAGAGACCACCAGATGTCGTGCATCATTTGTCGGCTCCTTTCTGACCTGGCACTTTGCGTTCACCGTGCACGATATGCGAGCTCCAGCTCACCACCAGAAACACCACCAGCGTGCTGACAGCACAAGACACCACCACCGGGCCAAACTGGGCACGCAGCACGTCGTAATACTGCATCACGCCCACGCCAATCGGCACAAACAGCAGCGCCATATAGCGGATAAGCACGTAGCAACCGGGGTTCACCCATTTCGCGGGAAGGATTTGCAAAGCCAGCAGCACAAACAGGATAAGCATCCCGATAATGCTACCGGGAAGGGGGATAGGTAACAGCGAAGCGAGAAAGATGCCAGCGTACAGACAGGCGTAAATCAGCACAAACGCACGCAGGTATTGCCAGATGATGTTCAATGATTTGCTCATGGTCGTCGCCCTTGATGGAACGCATTCATCATACAATTAAAGCCGGTTATGTGCTACCGATCACATCATGAATTCTGAGCATACTCACTATTCCTTTTCGCCACACGTCACAAATCACCTGAATAAAAGAGAAATCAACAGCTTTCAGTGTAGTACAGAAGGGGCTTCAAACCTTACGACAACAACGCTACCATAGCGCCAAATTACTGACAAAGAAGGAAAAAGCGTGGTTTTTCCTTCTTTGTGATGACTCGTCGAAAATCAATGAATTGATTTTCCTTATTTTTATTTGCCGCTCCCTTCTTCAGCAATGGCACTAGGCATTGTGATGTGTCTCACGCTACCATAGCGCCTCTTTTTCCTCCGGATACTGATATGCGTGTTCTGTTGGCGCCGATGGAAGGCGTGCTCGACTCACTGGTTCGCGGCCTGCTGACTGAAGTTAATGACTACGATTTGTGCATCACCGAGTTCCTGCGTGTGGTGGACCAACTGCTGCCGGTAAAATCCTTCCATCGCTTGTGCCCGGAACTGCTCAATCAAAGCCGTACGGCTTCCGGCACGCTGGTTCGCGTTCAGTTATTGGGTCAATATCCTGAATGGCTGGCGGAAAACGCAGCGCGTGCAGTAGAACTGGGTTCGTGGGGCGTTGATCTTAACTGCGGTTGCCCGTCGAAAGTGGTCAATGGCAGCGGCGGCGGGGCAACGCTGCTTAAAGATCCTGATTTGATCTACCGCGGGGCTAAAGCCATGCGCGAAGCCGTTCCCGCTCATATGCCCGTCACGGTGAAAGTGCGTCTCGGCTGGGACAGCAGCGACCGGCAGTTTGAGATTGCCGATGCGGTGCAACAGGCCGGCGCCACGGAACTGGTGGTTCACGGCCGTACCAAAGACGATGGTTACAAAGCTGAACGTATTAACTGGCAGGCGATCGGTGAGATCCGCCGTCGGCTGACGATTCCGGTGATTGCTAATGGTGAAATCTGGGACTGGCAAAGCGCACAGGACTGCATGGCCGCTACCGGTTGCGATTCGGTGATGATTGGTCGCGGCGCGCTGAATATCCCCAACCTCAGCCGGGTGGTGAAATACAACGAGCCGCGTATGCCGTGGAACGGTGTGATGCAGTTGCTGCGAAAATACAGCCGCCTGGAAAAGCAGGGCGATACTGGCCTGTATCATGTCGCGCGCATCAAGCAGTGGCTGGGCTATCTGCGTAAAGAGTATGCCGAGGCCACCGAACTGTTCACCACCATCCGCACCCTGCAGGATTCCGCGTCCATTGCCGCAGCCATAGAACGCGAAAATATTTTGGGCCATAGGTCCTCCTGAACGTTTGCCTTCACTGGCCGGGGAAGTGTACGGACTTTCACTCGTAATGATGTGAATTATGAATACATTCGACTAATTAATGGATTATGCCAATACTCAGGAGAAGCATGTCGGGATATGTCAGGCTATTGCTTTTTGTTCAGTGCCACGCTTTCCTAAACGCTCACCTGCATTTTTAGACTAAGATGCGCGTCCTTTCCGAAGACAGAAAATTCTATGAAACGTACTGCTCTCTATGCCGCAATGATCGGCCTGCCGCTGGCTGTAGCCTTGTCCGGTTGTGCGCCGTCTCATGAAACAGGCGCACCTTTACAACAGCAATTACCGGCAACGCATGTTGATCACTCACTGCCTGCGGCCCTGCAAAATGGCTGGCCGCAAAGCAGCTGGTGGCAGGATTATCACGATCCGCAGTTGAATACTCTGATCAGCAGCGCGTTGAGCAATGCCCCTGATATGCAGGTGGCAAAACAACGTATCAAACTGGCGGAAGCGCAGGCACAGATGGCACAGTCTCAGCTTGGCCCGGAAGTGGACTTTGGCGCAAATGTTGAACGCCAGAAAATGTCCGCCGAAGGCCTGATGGGACCGTTTGCCACCGACGAAGGGGGCAACACCGGCCCGTGGTACACCAACGGAACTTTCGGGTTAACCGCGAACTGGGATCTTGACCTGTGGGGTAAAAACCGCGCACTGGTGCAGTCTCGCATCGGTGAAGTCAAAGCCCGTGCCGCCGAGCTGGCGCAAACCCAGCAGGTGCTGGCAAGCAGCGTCGCGCGTCTGTACTGGCAATGGCAGACGGAAGCGGCAATAAAACAGGTGCTTGAACAGGTTAAAAACGAGCAGAACAACATCATTTCCGTCGACAAAGCGTTGTATCAGCGCGGGATTACTTCTTCCGTTGAAGGGGCAGAAAACGACATCAACGTCAGCAAAACCGATCAACAGCTGACGGAAGTTGCGGGCAATATGAAAGAAATTGAAGCCCGTCTGATGGCGCTCACCAACAGCCAGAGCAGCAAATTGTCGCTGCATCCGGTTACGCTGCCTGCGGTGAAAACCCAGATGCCAGCCACGTTGGGCTACGAACTGCTGGCTCGTCGCCCAGACCTGCAAGAAGCGCATTGGTACATTCAGGCTTCGATGAGCGAAGTGGATGCCGCGAAAGCCGCGTTCTATCCGGATATCAACCTGATGGCTTTCCTGCAGCAGGACGCGCTGCACTTGAGTGATTTGTTCCGCCATTCCGCAAATCAGATGGGCGTGACAGCAGGCTTAACGTTGCCGATTTTCGACAGCGGGCGACTGAACGCCAATCTTGATATTGCCGATGCGCAACGTGACCTCTCGGTGGCGAATTACAACAAAGCGGTGGTAGACGCCGTGAATCAGGTGGCGAAAACGGCAAGTCAGGTTGAAACGTTGATGGAGAAAAACCAGCAACAGCAGCAGGTCATCAAAGACGCGGATCGGGTCGTGCAGCAGGCGCAGGCACGTCTTGCGGTGGGGATCTTGTCCGGCTCTCAACTCAGTCTCGCGAAACTGCCGTCTCTGCAAGAGCAGATGGGGGCGCTGCGTCTGCAAGGCCAATGGGTGGATGCCAGCATTCAGTTGACCTCCGCGCTCGGTGGCGGTTACCACTACACCGGCAAATAATGATCAATCTCAGGCGCAAATCACTGCGCCTTTTTGTCTTTACGCCAGAACCACACGCGCACCGCGATAACAGCCGCGACCACGATAATGAGCCACGCCCAGTGCCTGATGTGCTGGTCGAGATTGTGAAGCCATGGCCCAATCACTTCCCCGCCCAGATAGCCAAGCGTGGTGAACAGTAGCGCCCACACTATCGCGCCGAAGATATTCAGCGGTAAGAACACTTTGGGTGGCAAGCGGCTGGCGCCAATCAATACTGGGCCAATCACCCGGAAGCCGTACATAAAACGGGTGCCAATCACAAACAGGTAAGGGTGATTCTGGATGAGGCTCTGCGCCTTTTGAATTTTCTTCTGATGGCGGGAAAAGCGCTTCAACAAGCGGCCGCCGAAATGACGGCCCAGCAGGTAAAGCACCTGGTCGCCAATCATGCCCCCGAGGGCGACCGAAACGACCACAAGCCAGAATTTTAGCAACCCCTGATGGGCTGCCACACCGCCAAGCAGCGTGACGGTTTCTCCCTCAGCCATCGACCCAACCACCAGCGCGGCATAGCCGTAATGGCTAATCAGACTATTGATATCCATACAGGTTTACAGGCTCCCTGAAACTTCAGTTCTTTTAAGCATACACCTCTGAATCACAATCACCAGGCAACGGGCTGGATCCTTATTGGCACTTTTTTGAACTGCTCAAACTATAATCGCCAGCCTGCATTATACTTACGGTGTGCTGTACGAAGCCGTGAAAGGGGGCTTTATGAACCATGTCTGGGGACTGTTCTCCCATCCTGATCGTGAAATGCATGTTATTCAGAGCGAAAACGAAACTGTTTCGCACCACTACACTCATCATGTTCTGGCGGTGGCGGCCGTGCCAGTGGTCTGTGCCTTTATCGGTACCACGCAAATTGGCTGGAATTTCGGCGATGGCACGATAGTCAAACTCTCGCTGTTTACCGGTTTCGCGCTGGCGGTGCTGTTTTACGCGCTGATGCTGGCCGGGGTGGCGGTGATGGGCCGAGTCATCTGGTGGATGGCGCGTAACTATCCTCAACGCCCGTCGCTGAAACGCTGCATGGTGTTTGCCGGGTATGTCGCGACCCCGATTTTTCTCAGCGGGATTGTGGCGCTCTATCCGCTGGTCTGGCTTTGTGCGCTGGTGGGCACTATCGCGCTGTGCTACACTGGCTATCTGCTCTACATCGGAATTCCGACCTTCCTGGGCATCAATCGTGAAGAAGGCCTGAGCTTTGCCAGTTCGACACTTGCCATCGGGGTGCTGGTACTGGAAGTGCTGCTGGCGCTGACGGTGATCCTCTGGGGCTATGGCTACCGCCTGTTCTGATCTCAATCATAGTTGGCGCTGATTATATTAGCGCCAGCTATGCATCATTTATTCACGATTAACTTCTGGTATGAGAAAGCTCTGGCACGGTATGATGCGGCCTTGCGTTTGTCTTGCGGACAACGGCCTGACTTCCCTAACGTGCATAATTACCAGACTTCTCATCATGCTAAAATTTCGAGTTTCCTTGCTCAGCCTGGCGCTGATGCTGGCTGTGCCTTTTGCGCCTCAAGCGCTTGCTAAACCTGCCGCCACGGCGAGTGCATCCCAACCAGACATTGCTTCTGGCAGCGCGATGATCGTCGACCTCAACACCAACAAAGTGATTTACGCCAGCGAACCGGATCTGGTGCGTCCGATTGCGTCGATAACCAAACTGATGACCGCCATGGTGGTGCTGGATGCGCATCTGCCGCTGGATGAAATGCTGAGCGTGGATATCAGCCAGACGCCTGAAATGAAAGGGATTTATTCACGCGTACGCCTGAACAGCCATATCAGCCGTAAAAATATGCTGCTGCTGGCGTTGATGTCTTCAGAAAACCGTGCTGCGGCAAGTCTGGCGCACCACTATCCCGGCGGCTATGACGCATTCATTCGCGCAATGAATGCAAAAGCCAAATCGCTGGGCATGACGCACACCAAATACACAGAGCCGACCGGGCTGTCTATCCATAACGTTTCGACTGCACGTGACCTCACCAAACTGCTGATTGCCACCAAACAGTACCCGCTGATTGGTCAGTTGAGCACCACCAAAGAAGATATGGCGACCTTCAGCAACCCGAACTACACGCTGCCATTCCGTAACACCAACCATCTGGTGTATCGCGAAAACTGGAATATTCAGCTGACCAAAACCGGTTTCACCAACGCCGCTGGCCACTGCCTTGTGATGCGTACCGTGATGAACAATCGCCCGGTGGCGATGGTGGTGATGGATGCCTTCGGCAAGTACACACACTTTGCCGACGCCAGCCGTCTGCGCACCTGGATTGAAACCGGGAAAGTGATGCCGGTTCCGCCAGCGGCATTGAGCTATAAGAAGCAGAAGGAAGCGCAGATGGCGAATGCCATTCTGAATGAGCAGCCCGCCACGCAGGCGGATTAAGATTCGCTGACGCACCGGGTCTACAGGTTTCGTAGGCCCGGTAAGGCGTAGCCGCCACCGGGCAATTCCCCTCCCAGCAAAAATTTATTCAGGCAGCGTCCAGTCGCCGTCATTGAGCGGCCGCTGAACAATCAACGTATCTCGCCAGTCACCCATTTTATACCCCACGCTTCTCAGTTGACCTGCCACTTCAAAACCGTGATTTTTATGCAATCGTAATGAGCCGGCATTGTTATTGCCGTCGCCGATCACGGCAACCATCTGTCGCCATTGGCCTTGCTCGCACAGCTCAACCAGCCTGGTCAGCAGGGCACTGCCGACACCGCGGCCTGTCATGCTGGCATCGACGTAAATCGATTCTTCGAGGGTGTAGCGATAGGCAGGGCGAGGGCGATACTGACTGGCGTAGCAGTAGCCGACAATAATGCCGCGATACAACGCCACCAGCCACGGCAAACCTTGCTGGCTGACGAGAGCCATGCGCTCACGCATTTCGTCAACGGAAGGGGGCACTTCTTCGAAGGAGGCGCGGCCGTTTAACACATGCCAGGCGTAAAGTGAGGCGATCGCATCGGCATCGTCAGGCTTTGCTTCACGGATTTCCACTTCAGCGGCATATAAAACATCTACTGCTGACATGATGTTAACTCCTCAGTCTGGCTGGTCAGAGAAACGTTTCTCTGACCGTTCAGGCCTACTGTAATACGGAGTTAAGCCGCATTAAACTCCTCCCCCTTAATTCAGGGGGGGTGTTGCTTCAGTTACGTTATCGGCTTGTTCCGACGGGCGAGCTTCTCCCCAGTATTTCTGCTTACTGGTCTTACCAATGCCGGGGTTCATGCTGTTGGTCGGGTCATTTTCACGATAAAACTGTTTTAAACTGTCGGCGGCTTCATAAAGATGGCCGACGTTATGTTCCGCAGGATATTGTGCGCCGCGCTCACGGAGCAGGGTGAGCATTTGCTCTTTCAGCGCGTGAGCATCCACGCCTTTCTTCACAATGTAATCCTGATGGAACACGTGACACATAAAGTGACCGTAATAGAGCTTGTAGACAATCTGGTTGTCGATTTCCGGCGGCAACTGTTCAAACCATTCGGTGTCATTACGACGCAGGGCGATATCTAACGCCAGGATGTCTTCCACTTCATCGGCATGCACGGCCTGATAGCGAATGGCTGCGCCTGCTGCTGCGAAGCGGTGAAGGAACGCTTTGCTGCCTTCTTCTGGCGTACAGGCGAAAAATGCGCCTTCAGCGGATTGGAAATACTCCGCTAACCAGGTCTGCGCTTCATCGATACCGTCGCCTGCCATCTTCAGCATTAAATGATGCTCGTACTGGTTACGGTAGCTTTTCATTCGCTCTGGCAAATGCGCCGGGAAGGCATGCCCTAACTTCTGCATAAAGCGATCGGTGAAGTGCGGTTTGAACAGTGGCACTTTCTCCAGCATCGCGTCGGTGCGGCCTTTCAGGGTGAAGAAGAACGGCATTTTGTCGGTGCCGAGCTTGTCGATCATCAGGAAGGTGTCTTTGCCATACTGTTCGGCGATGTCATAGATGTCGCGGTGCATGTACTCGCCCGCCACTGGCAGATTGGCGAAATTCGCGAGCATATGACGACGGATTTCCGTCAGCACTTCTGGCTGATTGGTGCCGATGTAAAACACCTTCTGGCGTTTTTCCGCTTCAAAGGTGTCCAGTCGTGCAGCGAAAACAGCCAGTTTTCCGGCACAGCCAGAGGATTCAAACAGGCGCTCCGGATCGGCGTTGTAACGCGCCGGAGTATCGGCATCGACGTCGCGCACGCGGGTCACGTAATCATGATCATGCGCATGACGGCCATCATGCCTTACGTCGCTGTCCTTAATGCGGTCGTCGTCAAGCTTGCTAAGGATTTGCTCTGGCGTTTCGCCCAAATCAATACCCAGATGGTTCACCAGCAGCAATTTCCCCTCTTCGTTGATACGTGCGAAGAGCGACATTTCGGTGTACGCCGGGCCGCGCTGAACCAGCGATCCGCCGGAGTTATTGCAGATCCCGCCGATCACCGAAGCGCCGATACAGGAAGAGCCAATCACGGAGTGAGGCTCACGGCCCAGCGGTTTGAGCGCTTTTTCAAGCGAATACAGCGTGGTGCCCGGGTAAGCCAGAACCTGCTGGCCTTTATCCAGCAGATGCAGCTTGTCGAGGCGCAGGGTGCTGATAATGACAATCTGCCTGTCGTAATCGTTGCCGTTCGGGGTTGACCCTTCGGTCAGGCCAGTGTTGGCAGCCTGCATCAGAATAATTTTGTCGGCGTCGACGCAGGCGCTCAGGACGCGCCAAAGCTCAAGCAAACTGCCGGGAAAGACAACGGCGAGTGCATCGCCTTGTCCGGAACGAAAGCCCTTGCGATAGCGGGCGGTTTTGGCCGGGTCGGTCAGCAGGTGTGAATGGCCGACAAGGCGTGTCAGTTCTGCGATGAAAGCGGTGTTATCAGTTCTTGTTGTGGAGGACATCATCCCACTCCTTGTGGTGTAGCAATTAGTGCGTGCCTCAAGGATAGCGCTTTGTATGACAATTTGGAGCAAGAATGCAGCGAAAAATCGGAGCGTTACCCCTCCTTTGTGTTCGCTACCGCTTCTGGCTTATGGCAAACTGCTGTTTTTGGCACGCTTTTGCCGAGATACCCGGCCCGTTGAGAGAGTGAATAGAAGATGAAATGGCTATGTTCTGTAGGGGTTGCCGTTAGCCTTGCGCTGCACCCGGCGATGGCAGACGAGATGTTCGGTAATCACCCATTAACCCCGCAGGCGCGGGATGCGTTTGTCACCGATCTGCTGAAAAAAATGACCGTGGATGAAAAAATCGGTCAGCTTCGTCTGATTAGCGTCGGGCCAGATAACCCGAAAGAAGCCATCCGCGAGATGATCAAAGACGGGCAAGTCGGCGCCATTTTCAACACTGTCACGCGTCAGGATATCCGCGCGATGCAGGATCAGGTGATGCAACTCAGCCGCCTGAAAATTCCTCTGTTCTTCGCTTACGACGTGGTTCACGGTCAGCGTACCGTCTTCCCGATTAGCCTCGGTTTGGCCTCCTCCTTTAACCTCGATGCGGTGCGTACCGTGGGGCGCGTTTCAGCTTATGAAGCCGCAGACGACGGGCTGAACATGACCTGGGCACCGATGGTTGATGTCTCGCGCGATCCGCGCTGGGGCCGTGCTTCCGAAGGTTTTGGTGAAGATACTTATTTAACGTCGATGATGGGTAAAACCATGGTCGAAGCGATGCAGGGCAAAAGCCCGGCAGAACGCTACTCCGTGATGACCAGCGTCAAGCACTACGCCGCTTACGGCGCGGTAGAAGGCGGCAAAGAGTACAACACCGTCGACATGAGCCCACAGCGTCTGTTCAACGACTACATGCCTCCGTATAAAGCGGGGCTGGACGCGGGCAGCGGCGGCGTGATGGTTGGTCTCAATTCGCTGAACGGCACGCCAGCTACCTCAGATTCGTGGTTGCTCAAAGACGTGCTGCGCGACCAGTGGGGCTTCAAAGGCATCACCATTTCTGACCATGGCGCTATCAAAGAACTCATCAAGCACGGCACCGCTGCTGACCCGGCGGACGCGGTTCGCGTAGCCATCAACGCTGGCATCGACATGAGCATGAGCGATGAGTATTACAGCAAATACCTGCCGGATTTGATCAAAAGCGGCAAGGTGACGATGGCGCAGGTAGACGACGCGGCACGCCATGTGCTGAACGTCAAATATGACATGGGGCTGTTCAACGATCCGTACAGCCATCTGGGGCCAAAAGACTCTGATCCACAGGACACCAACGCCGAAAGCCGTCTGCATCGTCAGGACGCACGTGAAGTTGCGCGTGAAAGTCTGGTGCTGCTGAAAAACCGCCTTGAAACGCTGCCATTGAAAAAATCCGGCACGATCGCCGTGGTTGGCCCTCTGGCTGACAGCAAGCGTGACGTGATGGGAAGCTGGTCTGCGGCAGGCGTTGCCGACCAATCAGTTCCGGTACTGGACGGCATTAAAAATGCGGTCGGCGATAACGCGAAAGTGATTTACGCCAAAGGCGCGAACATCACCAATGACAAAGATATCGTTAACTTCCTCAACCTGTACGAAGAGGCGGTGAAGGTTGACCCACGCACACCGAAAGCGATGATTGATGAAGCGGTTGCTGCCGCCAAACAGTCAGATGTGGTTGTGGCTGTGGTCGGCGAAGCGCAGGGCATGGCGCACGAAGCCTCCAGCCGTACCGATATCAGCATTCCACAAAGCCAGAAAGACTTGATTGCCGCGCTGAAAGCGACCGGGAAACCGCTGGTGCTGGTGCTGATGAACGGCCGTCCGTTAACGCTGGTGCAGGAAGATCAGCAGGCCGATGCGATTCTGGAAACCTGGTTCGCGGGCACGGAAGGCGGCAATGCCATCGCCGACGTGCTGTTCGGGGATTACAACCCATCAGGCAAACTGCCGATGTCCTTCCCGCGCTCTGTGGGTCAGATCCCAACGTATTACAGCCACCTGAATACCGGCCGCCCGTATAACGCCGATAAGCCGAACAAGTACACCTCCCGCTACTTTGATGAAGCGAATGGTCCGCTGTATCCGTTCGGTTACGGCCTGAGCTACACCACCTTTAGCGTGTCTGATGTGAAGCTTTCTTCGCCAACCCTGAAGCGTGATGGCAGCGTAACGGCAAGCGTAGACGTGACGAACACCGGCAAGCGCGAAGGCGCAACCGTCATGCAGATGTACGTGCAGGACGTGACGGCTTCAATGAGCCGCCCGGTGAAACAGCTGCGCGGCTTTGAGAAAGTGAACCTCAAGCCGGGTGAAACCAAAACCGTCAGCTTCCCGATTGACGAGAGTGCGCTGAAGTTCTGGAATCAGCAGATGAAATACGCGGCTGAGCCAGGCAAATTTAACGTCTTTATCGGCGTCGATTCTGCCCGCGTGAAACAGGGCGAGTTCGAACTGCAGTAAACCCAATGCCGGGCGGCGACTTCGTCTTGCCCGGCCAACAACACCCGCATTTTCTGTAGGCCGGGCAAACAACGTGCCGCCCGGCAATTCAGCCCAAATTTTGCCGCTTCGCTTAAAACCTGCTTTCTATTTCAACATTTGAGATTTCGTAACGGCCGATCCTGGGCTATCTTTTTAATCTAACGCCCTGAAAATACACAGCAGAAGAGGAATAAGCATGACAGTGAAAACATGGGGTATTGCCGGGGCGCTGCTGCTTGCGGCTACCGCGCAGGCGGCGGAGCCGGTCAAAGTGGGGTCAAAGATTGATACCGAAGGGGCTCTGCTGGGCAACATCATTTTGCAGGTGCTGGACAGCCACGGCGTGAAAACCGTCAACAAAGTACAGCTTGGCACCACGCCAGTTGTACGCGGCGCAATCACTTCAGGTGAACTGGATATCTATCCGGAATACACCGGCAATGGCGCTTTCTTCTTCAAAGATGAAAACGATCCGGCCTGGAAAAACGCGGCTCAGGGCTACGAAAAAGTGAAGAAGCTGGATGCGGAACAAAACAAGCTTATCTGGCTGACGCCTGCTCCGGCGAATAACACCTGGACCATCGCGCTGCGCAAGGACCTGGCGGAGAAAAACAAACTCACCTCGCTTGATGATTTAAGCGCTTACCTGAAAAAAGGTGGCACCTTCAAGCTGGCCGCTTCGGCGGAGTTTATCGAGCGCCCGGATGCGTTACCGGCCTTTGAAAAGGCCTACAACTTCAAACTCGACCAGAGCCAATTGCTTTCGCTGGCAGGCGGTGACACGGCGGTGACTATCAAAGCCGCGGCTCAGCAAACGTCAGGCGTGAATGCGGCGATGGCCTACGGAACCGACGGCCCGGTGGCTGCGCTGGGGCTGCAAACGCTGACTGACCCTAAAGGCGTGCAGCCAATCTATGCGCCCACTCCGGTGGTGCGTGAAGCCGTGCAAAAAGAGTATCCGCAGATTGGCGACTGGCTGAAACCGGTCTTCGAAAAGCTGGATGAAAAAACGTTGCAAACGCTGAATGCCAGCATTGCCGTTGAAGGGCTGGAAGCGAAGAAAGTGGCTGCTGACTGGCTGAAACAACAGGGGCTGGTGAAGTAACTTCGTGCGAATATCCTGTCATAACCGTGTGGTGCTGCTGTTAGTGCTGATTGCACTGGCCGCAGCCGTTCTGCCGTTTGTTAACTATGCGCCCAACAGGCTGGTTTCAGGCGAAAGCCGCCAGCTCTGGCAAATCTGGCCATTTCCTCCTGCGCTTTTACTGATTGCGCCGCTGCTGCTGGCCGGGCTGAGCCTGATCCCGGGCCGTCTTGCGTTAGCGTTCACCTTGCTCGTCGCTCAACTGCTGTTTGTTGCGCTCTTCTGGAGCAGCGGCAAGGCTGCGACCTGGCTTGCGCAAAGTGGAAGCCCGCTGGCGCGAACCTCGCCCGGTAGCGGATTATGGCTGTGGCTGGCGGTGACGCTGCTGATTTGCAGCGATGCGATTCGCCGGTTAGCTGCGGGTTCTCTCTGGCGTTGGCTGCTGAATGCACAAATCTGGATCTTACCTGTGGCGCTGCTGTGGTCTGGCGAACTGGATTCCCTTTCGTTGATGAAAGAGTATTTCAATCGCCAGGACGTCTTTGACAGCGCGCTCCAGCAGCATTTGATTTTGCTGTTTGGCACGCTGCTGCCAGGTTTGCTGATTGGTGTGCCGCTTGGCCTGTGGTGCTGGCGCTATCAAGGCAGGCAAATCCGTGTCTTCACCGTGCTGAATGTCATTCAAACCATTCCTTCCGTGGCACTGTTTGGCTTGCTGATTGCGCCGCTTGCCGGGTTGGTAAAACACTTTCCGTCACTTTCCAGTTGGGGGATTGGCGGAACAGGGCTGACGCCTGCTTTAATCGCCCTGGTGCTGTATGCACTGTTGCCACTGGTGCGCGGTGTGGTGGCGGGTATGCAGCAGGTCGCTGCGGATGTGATGGAAAGCGCGGCGGCGATGGGCATGAGCCGTACGCAGCGCTTCTGGAAAGTACAATTGCCGCTGGCCTTGCCTGTGCTTTTGCGCAGCTTACGGGTGGTCACAGTGCAAACCGTCGGAATGGCGGTTGTCGCGGCGCTGATTGGCGCAGGCGGCTTTGGTTCGCTGGTCTTCCAGGGCCTGCTCAGCAGCGCGCTGGATCTGGTGTTGCTTGGGGTGATCCCGGTGATCGCTCTGGCAGTTGTAGTGGATGCGCTGTTCAGTCTGTGGATAGCCTTACTGGAGGGCGACGCCCATGATTGAATTTCAGCAGGTGACAAAATTATTCGACGGCAAACCGGCGGTCAAAGAGCTGAATCTGGAGCTCAAAGAAGGGGCGTTTTCCGTGCTGATTGGCACCTCCGGCTCCGGAAAATCCACCACGCTGAAGATGATTAACCGTCTGGAAGAGCACGACAGCGGCACCATTCGCTTTGCCGGAGAAGACATTCGCCAGCAGCCCGTGTTAGCGCTGCGTCGGCGTATGGGCTATGCCATCCAGTCGATTGGCCTGTTTCCCCACTGGACGGTGGCGCAGAACATTGCCACGGTGCCGCAGCTGCAGAAATGGAGCAAAGCACGAATCAATGAACGTGTGGATGAGTTAATGGCGCTGCTGGGCCTTGAACCGTCAATGCGCGACCGCCTGCCACACCAGCTTTCCGGCGGACAACAACAGCGCGTCGGTGTGGCTCGTGCGCTGGCGGCCAATCCTGAAGTGTTGCTGATGGACGAGCCCTTTGGCGCACTCGACCCGGTGACCCGCAACTCGCTGCAACAAGAGATGCGCCGCATACACCAGTTGCTTGGGCGCACGATTGTGCTGGTGACGCATGACATCGATGAAGCGCTGCGCCTTGCCGATCATCTGGTGCTGATGGACAACGGCGAAGTGGTGCAGCAGGGCACGCCGCTGTCGATGCTGACGTCGCCGGAAAATGATTTTGTGCGTGAGTTTTTCGGTCGCAGTGAACTCGGAGTGCGGTTGCTCTCCCTGCGCGGCGTAGCCGACTTTGTGCGTCCGAATGAACAAGTTGCAGGTGAACCGCTGCAAGCGTCGATGTCGTTGCGCGAAGCGTTATCGCTGTTTGTCGCCAGACGCAGCGAAGTCTTGCCGGTGGTTGACGAAAACGGTAAGCCCTTCGGTGCTTTGCATTTTGCCGACTTGCTGAAAGGAGAGGCGAAAAGTGAAAGCCCTGCGTGATCCGCTGCTCTGGCTGCTGGTGGTGTTTGTGGTATTGCTGACGGTGATGCCCTACAGCGCGCCGTTCTTTAGCGCGCTTTTCCCGGAATTGCCACGCCCGCTTTATCAGCAGCAAAGCTTCTGGTCGTTGACCCTGGCGCATTTTTCGCTGGTGGGTATTTCCAGCCTGGTAGCAACGCTGATTGGCGTGGGAGCAGGTATTGCGGTGACGCGCCCGGCAGGAAGGGAGTTTCGAACGCTGGTGGAAACTATCGCCGCTATGGGACAGACTTTTCCGCCCGTGGCGGTGCTGGCCATCGCCGTGCCGGTGATGGGATTTGGCCGTGAACCAGCCATTATCGCGTTGATTTTGTATGGCGTGTTGCCGGTGTTGCAGGGCACGCTCGCCGGGCTGGCTTCAGTACCCGCGGGTGTGTTGAGCGTTGCGCAAGGCATGGGAATGAACGGCTGGCAGCGTCTGCTGAAAGTGGAACTGCCGCTGGCGGCCCCGGTGATGATGGCCGGTATTCGCACCTCGGCTATCGTCAACATTGGTACGGCGACCATAGCGTCAACGGTCGGCGCGAATACCCTGGGCACGCCGATCATTATCGGTCTGAGCGGCTTTAATACGGCGTATGTGATTCAGGGGGCGATACTGGTGGCGATGGCGGCCATTATTGTTGACCGCGCCTTCGAGCGTCTGGCCCAGAGGCTCAGCCGACACCACCGCGCACGATAAACGAGTAGCCTGCGAGCATAACACCGCTGACACCGCCGATGGCCATCAGAACGAAGAGGGTGATCACAGCCAGTTTGGCAGGTTTCATGATGTGCTCCTTTTGTTAATCTGACGATTATACGGTGAAGCACGCTTGTTAATGAACCCTTAATTTCCCAGGCGCAGCACGTTTAGCCCCTGGTCACGCCAGAGCTGAAGTTGTTCAATCTGGCCGGAAGGGGAGGCATCGCCACACCACACCAGCAGGGTTTGCCCATCGAACAGTTCCGGGCGCAGATGATGCAGCGAGTGCGCCAGAACGTCCACACGCCAGCCTTGCTCGCAGGCTATCCAGCCTTCCAGCCATAATCGGGTGGTATCGGTAATGTTCCAGCCCACCACCAGCGCATCGCGTCCCTGACGTTTACGAGCAGAGGCCATACACAAGGAAATGTAGTTAATCAGCACGCCATCCAGCACGCTAAGCAGCGCCTGAAGGGTGGGTTGAGAACTTTGCAAACGCAGACGTAAAGGAATAAAAAGATGGCTAACCAGCGTTTGAGCAGGGTAGTCACGACCACGCTCTTTGATCCACAGCCTCAGCCGATTGAGATTGCCGTCCTGCAAAAAACGCAGCAGGGTTTCCTGATGTTCACGCCAGCCGCTCTGCTGCTCTGCTGACGCTTCGGTCAGCAGCGTTTTCACTTTACTGACCTGAACGCCGGTCTCAATCCAGCGTTTAATTTCGCGGATCCTGTCGATATCTCCGTCGTTAAATAACCGATGTCCGCCGTCGGTTCGTTGGGGTTTTAACAGTCCATAACGCCGCTGCCAGGCACGCAGGGTTACCGGATTTACATCACAAAGCAGAGCCACTTCACCGATTGTGTAAAGCGCCATGTCTCACCTCAGCTCGCGCATCCCCATCATAACTGTAGACGGCTTTCGTCGAACCAGGAAGATGTGGTCGATTTTTGTTCATTCCTGCACCGAAAGATCGCAAAAAAGTGTGATCCTCTTCTGGAAATGCTGCTTTTGCCCTGGCGGTCAAAGAAACGTTTCGCTCGTTAGTGTAGGGTACGCGCTTTCATATAGCGTGTGGTCTGTGGGTATGTACGAGTTTAATCTGGTGTTGCTGCTGCTTCAGCAGATGTGTGTCTTTTTGGTCATCGCGTGGTTGATGAGCAAAACGCGCCTGTTCATCCCGCTGATGCAGGTCACCGTGCGCTTGCCTCACAAATTCCTCTGTTACGTTGTTTTTTCCATTTTCTGCATTATGGGCACCTGGTTTGGTCTGCACATTGAAGATTCTATCGCCAACACGCGTGCGATAGGCGCGGTCATGGGTGGCTTGTTGGGTGGGCCAGTAGTGGGCGGTTTGGTTGGTTTAACGGGCGGTTTGCACCGTTACTCGATGGGCGGCATGACAGCGCTGAGCTGTATGGTGTCGACCATTGTCGAAGGCTTACTCGGTGGCCTGGTGCACAGCATTCTGATCCGTCGCGGTCGTAGCGATAAAGTGTTTAATCCCCTCACGGCCGGGGCGATTACCTTTGTGGCTGAGGTGGTGCAAATGGCGATCATTTTGCTCATCGCTCGTCCGTTCAATGACGCGCTGCATCTGGTGCAAAGCATTGCTGCCCCGATGATGGTCACCAATACCGTCGGTGCCGCGTTGTTCATGCGCATCCTGCTCGACAAGCGGGCGATGTTTGAAAAATACACGTCTGCGTTTTCCGCGACGGCCCTCAAAGTGGCGGCGTCCACCGAAGGGATTTTGCGCCAGGGATTCAACGAAGAAAACAGTATGCGCGTGGCACAGGTGCTGATTCAGGCGCTGGATATCGGCGCGGTGGCGATCACAGACAGAGATAAGCTGCTGGCCTTTACCGGCATTGGCGACGATCACCATCTGCCCGGCAAACCCATTTCTTCGCGCTACACGCAAAAAGCCATCGACACCGGCGAAGTGGTGTATGCCGATGGCAACGAAGTGCCGTATCGCTGCTCTATTCACCCTCATTGCAAGCTGGGTTCGACGCTGGTTATCCCACTGTGCGGAGAAAACCAACGCGTGATAGGCACCATCAAACTGTATGAAGCGAAGAATCGGTTGTTCAGCTCAATCAACCGTACGCTGGGCGAAGGTATTGCCCAGCTGCTCTCGGCGCAGATTTTGGCCGGGCAATATGAACGGCAAAAGGCGCTGCTCACACAGTCAGAAATCAAACTGCTCCACGCGCAGGTCAATCCTCATTTCCTGTTCAACGCCCTGAATACGCTGATGGCGGTAATAAGACGAGACAGCGAACAGGCTGGCCAACTGGTGCAGTATCTGTCGACCTTCTTCCGTAAAAATCTCAAGCGCCCGTCGGAGATTGTGACCCTGGCGGATGAAATTGAGCACGTGAACGCCTATCTGCAAATCGAAAAAGCCCGCTTCCAGGCGCGGTTGCAGGTACAGCTCAGCGTTCCGTCAGCGCTGACACATCATCAGCTTCCGGCCTTCACCTTACAGCCGATAGTGGAGAACGCCATTAAACACGGCACGTCTCAGTTGCTGGGCGTGGGCGAAATTACGATACGAGCCAGCCTCGATGAACGCTGGCTACAGCTGGACATTGAAGATAACGCCGGGCTGTATCAGCCGAATCCGCAATCCAGCGGGCTGGGCATGAACCTGGTCGACAGGCGTTTACGGACTCGATTTGGCGATGAATGTGGAATAACCGTCGCCTGCGAGCCGGAAAAATTCACCCGTATTACTCTGCGACTGCCTCTGGAGGACAACGCATGCTGAAAGTGTTAATTGTCGATGATGAGCCTCTGGCACGCGAAAATTTGCGCATCCTGCTTGAAGCACAGGCAGATCTGGAGATAGTCGGTGAGTGCGATAACGCGGTTGAGGCCATTGGGGCGGTGCACCGTTTGCGCCCGGACGTGCTGTTTCTGGATATCCAGATGCCGCGGATCAGCGGGCTGGAAATGGTCGGCATGCTCGACCCGGAACATCGCCCGTGGGTGGTTTTTTTGACCGCCTTTGATGAATATGCGGTCAAGGCGTTTGAAGAGCATGCTTTTGATTATTTGCTGAAACCGATTGAAAAACCGCGGCTGGATAAAACGCTGGCCCGGTTGCGGCAGACCCGAACACAGCAGGATATGTCGCTGCTGGGCGAAAGCCAGCAGGCGCTGAAATTCATCCCTTGCACCGGGCACAGCCGTATCTGGTTATTGCAGATGGAAGACGTGGCGTTCGTCAGTAGCCGAATGAGCGGCGTCTATGTCACCGATCGTGAAGGGAAGGAAGGTTTTACCGAACTGACGCTGCGCACCCTGGAAAGCCGCACGCCGCTGCTGCGCTGCCATCGCCAGCATCTGGTGAACATGTCGCATCTGAAAGAAATCCGTCTGGAAGAGAACGGCCAGGCTGAGCTGTTGCTCAAGGCCGGGCAAACCGTGCCGGTCAGTCGTCGCTATCTTCGCAGCCTGAAAGAGGCGATAGGGCTGTAAAACTGGTACACTTCGCGCTAATCGCATCATCGATAGCTGAAGGCTCTATGGTAAGTAATGATATTTTGCGCAGCTTGCGCTACACACTGAAATGCAACAACAACGATCTGGTACGCATTCTGGCGCTGGCCGGAATGGAATCCACGTCGGCAGGTTTCGACACCTGGATGACCAAAGAAGATGAAGAGGGGTTTGTTCGCTGCCCGGACATTATCCTGTCTGGCTTTTTGAACGGTCTTATCTACGACAAACGCGGGAAAGATGAGTCTGCGCCAGAGCTGGCGCTTGAGCGTCGTATCAACAACAACGTGGTACTGAAAAAGCTGCGCATCGCGTTTTCTCTGAAAACCGACGACATTCTGGCTATCATGACCGAGCAAAAATTCCGTGTTTCAATGCCGGAAATCACCGCGATGATGCGTGCCCCGGATCATAAAAACTACCGTGAATGTGGCGACCAGTTTATGCGTTATTTCCTGCGCGGGCTGACCAATCGGGTCCACGCCGCGAAGCCTTAATATTTTGCCAGCGAAAGGGCAAAAAAAAGCCGGAGATAGCTCCGGCTTTTCTGTTTATTTAACCTGTTGACCAGGCTGAGCACCGCTGTCCGGGCTTAACAGGAAGATATCTTTTCCGCCAGGGCCTGCGGCCATCACCATGCCTTCGGACATGCCGAAGCGCATTTTGCGTGGGGCCAGATTAGCGACCATCACCGTCAGGCGACCAATCAGTGCCTGTGGGTCTGGATACGCGGAACGAATGCCGGAGAAGACATTGCGTTTCTCACCGCCCAGGTCCAGCGTCAGTTGCAGTAACTTGTCAGAGCCTTCCACGAACTGGGCGTTTTCAATCAGCGCGATACGCATGTCAACTTTCGCGAAATCATCAAAGGTGATGGTTTCCTGAATCGGGGAGTCCGCCAGCGGGCCGGTAATCGGGGTGCTGTTCAGGGCTTTCACTTCTTCCTTAGAGGCTTCAACCAGCGCTTCAACCTGTTTCATGTCGATGCGGTTGTAGAGCGCTTTAAAGGTATTCACCTTGTGGCCGAGCAGTGGCTGTGCAATAGCATCCCAGCTCAGTTCGCTGTTGAGGAAGGCTTCTGAACGCTCTGCCAGCAGTGGCAGAACCGGCTTGAGGTAAGTCATCAGCACGCGGAACAGGTTAATGCCCATTGAGCAGATGGATTGCAGGTCAGCATCGCGGCCTTCCTGTTTTGCCACCACCCAAGGCGCCTGCTCATCGACATAACGGTTAGCCAGGTCAGCCAGCGCCATGATTTCGCGGATGGCTTTGCCGAACTCACGGCTTTCCCAGGCTTCACCGATAGTCTGTGCGGCATCGGTAAAGGTTTTGTACAGCACCGGGTCAGCCAGTTCAGCCGCCAGCACGCCGTCGAAACGCTTGGCGATAAAGCCTGCGTTACGGGACGCCAGGTTGACCACTTTGTTGACGATGTCGGCGTTCACGCGCTGGACGAAATCTTCCAGGTTGAGGTCGATATCGTCGATGCGGGAAGAGAGCTTCGCGGTGTAGTAATAACGCAGGCTGTCAGCATCGAAGTGGTTCAGCCAGGTGCTGGCTTTGATGAAGGTGCCGCGAGATTTTGACATCTTCGCGCCGTTCACCGTCACATAGCCGTGGACGAACAGGTTGGTGGGCTTGCGGAAACCGCTGCCTTCCAGCATGGCTGGCCAGAACAGGCTGTGGAAGTAGACGATGTCTTTACCGATGAAGTGATACAGCTCAGCATCGGAGTCTTTCTTCCAGTATTCGTCGAAGCTTGTAGTGTCGCCGCGTTTGTCGCACAGATTTTTGAAAGAACCCATGTAGCCAATTGGCGCGTCCAGCCAGACGTAGAAATACTTGCCCGGCGCACCTGGGATTTCGAAGCCGAAGTACGGAGCATCGCGGGAGATATCCCACTGCTGCAGGCCGTGTTCAAACCACTCCTGCATCTTGTTCGCCACCTGTTCCTGCAGCGCGCCGCTGCGGGTCCAGGCTTGCAGCATTTCGCTAAATGATGGCAGGTCAAAGAAGAAGTGTTCAGATTCACGCATCACTGGCGTCGCACCGGACACCACGGATTTCGGCTCGATAAGCTCGGTTGGGCTGTAGGTTGCGCCGCACACTTCGCAGTTATCGCCGTACTGATCCGGGGATTTACATTTCGGGCAGGTGCCTTTAACGAAACGGTCCGGCAGGAACATGCCTTTTTCCGGATCGTAAAGCTGAGAGATGGTGCGGTTCTTGATAAAACCGTTCTCTTTCAGGCGGCCATAGATAAGCTCAGACAGCTCACGGTTCTCGTCGCTGTGCGTCGAGTGGTAGTTGTCATAGCTGATGTTAAAGCCCGCAAAGTCGTTTTGATGCTCCTGACTCATTTCGGCAATCATCTGCTCCGGGGTGATACCAAGCTGCTGAGCTTTCAGCATGATTGGTGTACCGTGGGCGTCGTCGGCGCAGATGAAATTGACCTGATGGCCGCGCATTCGCTGGTAACGGACCCAGACATCAGCCTGGATATGCTCCAGCATATGACCGAGGTGGATGGAGCCGTTGGCGTACGGCAGAGCGCACGTTACCAGAATTTTTTTCGCGACTTGAGTCATAGTGAACATTACTTCCTGCTTTTGAAAGGGGTATCGAGTTTAGCAAACTGGCCTTTATTGCGCTATGCAAGCAGGGCATTAATCCAGAGTTGAATAATTATTACCTGCCAGCGGCTCTCGCAGTTACAATTAGACCTTTCAGAACACCTAAAAAGGAGTCGGGATGAGTTCACAATCCCAGGCCAAATCCCCGGAGCGTTTGCGTGCGATGGTTGCAGGCACGTTGGCCAATTTTCAGCACCCAACCCTGAAGCACAATCTCACCGCGCTCAAAGCACTGCATCACGTGGCGTGGCTCGATGACACGGTGCATATCGAAATCCAGATGCCCTTTGCCTGGCACAGCGCTTTCGACGAGCTCAAAGAGCAGTGCAGCGCTGAGCTGCTGCGCATCACCGGCGCGAAGGCTATCGACTGGAAGCTGTCGCATGCTATCGCCACGCTGAAACGCGTGAAAAACCAGCCGGGTATTAACGGCGTGAAAAACATCATTGCCGTGAGTTCTGGCAAAGGTGGCGTGGGCAAATCGTCCACGGCGGTGAACCTCGCGCTGGCGCTGGCCGCCGAAGGGGCGAAGGTGGGCATTCTGGATGCAGATATCTACGGCCCGTCCATTCCGATGATGCTGGGCGCAGAAGATCAGCGTCCTACATCGCCAGACGGCACCCACATGGCGCCAATCATGAAATTTGGCCTGGCCACTAACTCCATTGGTTATCTGGTGACTGACGACAACGCCATGGTGTGGCGGGGTCCGATGGCGAGCAAAGCGTTGATGCAGATGCTGCAAGAGACGCTGTGGCCGGATCTGGATTATCTGGTGCTGGATATGCCACCGGGCACCGGTGATATTCAGCTGACGCTGGCGCAAAACATTCCTGTTACCGGCGCACTGGTGGTCACCACACCGCAGGACATCGCGCTTATCGATGCCAAAAAAGGCATCGTGATGTTTGAGAAAGTCGAAGTCCCGGTACTCGGCATTGTTGAAAACATGAGCATGCACATTTGCAGCAACTGCGGCCACCACGAACCGATTTTCGGTACTGGCGGTGCAGAACGCCTGGCGCAGCAGTATCACACCCAACTGCTGGGGCAAATGCCGCTGCACATCAGCCTGCGTGAAGATCTCGACCGCGGCACGCCAACCGTTGTGGCTCGCCCTGACAGTGAATTCACCAGCCTGTATCGCCAGTTGGCCGGGCGTGTTGTTGCCCAGCTGTACTGGCAAGGGGAAGTCATCCCGGGCGATATCGCGTTCCGTGCTGTCTGATTTCGTCGCGTAAAGCCTCACAACAAGCCACCTTCTCAGGTGGCTTGAGACTGATGACAAACCTCTAACGAATGAGATTTGTCATAGGGTACCGAATAAAAAAACAAGGAAAATCAATTTATTGATTTCCGGCTGCTCACCACAAAGAAGGAAAAACCACGCTTTTTCCTTCTTTGTCAGCAATCTGAAGCCACCTTCTCAGGTGGCTTTTTTTATCCTAAAGGGTGCAACCCTTTCGGTGTTTTCAGCCAGCGCGGGGCTTGCATGGTGTCTGATAAAAAACTGGTCAGATCGTACAGCAACCCTTGCAGCGTTTCATCAATGCGAAGGGTGCGCGGGCTGCCGGAGAGCAATTCGCTCAGTGCGATGCAGTATTCACACAGCAGGTCACTTTCCGTGTCCATTGCCGGTGAGGTTGTGGGTCGAACGCTGACGGTGAACTGTTCAACCAGCGCTTCAGGGATGGGATCGTTAAGCGTGGGATGAAGCTGGCTCAGACACTGGTGCAGACGCTGATAAAGCGCTTGTTGCGTCAGCATATTCTCTTCATCCAGCGCCGTGGCGGCGAGATTTTCGCAGTGTTTTACTGTCTCGATAAAATCGCTTTCAGGTTCCACTTCAACGTACATAAGAGGGTGGGTCCAGACTGCTGGTGCTTCCATTGCGATCGCCTCCATTATGGCGTAAATACTGTTTTTATATACAGGTATTGTAAGCGATGATGAAGAGACAGCAACGAGGAATAGCGCAACCAGGATCTCAAAACGGAATGAAAATGAATGTATGCAGTGGGCAGAGACATCAGGCCAGGGGGTAATGCATCAGCCAGTCATCCCCGTCAGGCGAAATCCCCTGGGCTTCCTGCTTCCATCCGTGACGCAGATAAAACTGCAGGGCATGTTCATTTTGCACCAGGCATTTCAAGGCCCCGGTACTGGTGAACGTGGACTGCACCTGCTCCAGCAATGCATGGCCCACACCTTTCCCTTGCCAGTCGGGATCGACGAATAAATTATGCAGAAAGTTGTCGCTTTCCCACATGGAAGCAAACCCGACACGATGTCCGTCAATGTCTGCTACCCAGACCTGTTCGTTGAGCGTGGCGGCGTCGAAATCCTCAAGCTGCCACTCTGACGAGTTCATCCAGGGCCAGCTGATTTTACGGACGCGAAGAAACAAGGTGCGCAGGAAAGGGCGATCAGATTCTTGTCCGGGGCGGATGACCATCCTCTTTCTCCGGCGTGAAGTGACTGTGAGCACCGGGGATGCTCACAGCGAGCACGATTAGCGATGATAGAAAATCTCGCCATCGTAGACTTTGACGATTTTGCCGTCAGCGTCGGTGATCAGCACGTAGTTGCCGCCCATGTATGTCCAGTGGGTGCCCGCGTCAGGGGCTGGCAGGTTACGTAACTGCCACTGTTTAATATTGTACTCTTCAGTACGGTACATTTCCGGGACGGCATCACCGATGTTGAAATGGGTGAAATCCGCAATAAAGTCTTTCAGTTCATATTCCTGAATCCCGGAAGTTGACACCGTTGCGGGTGCAGCCGATACCGCACCTGCTGTCGCCAGCAGTACGCCCAGAAGCATTATTTTTGTTTTACGCATTACCTTCTCCACACAGTCTTTCAATCGATAGCCTGGACTAAAATTCGCCGCCCCGTATCATTCCTGATGCAGCGGCCTGCTGGCAAGTGTCTTGCAAGCAAAAAAGTGTAAGCAAACCCCGAAATACGCTCATCTTTACGGCGCTGAAGGGGCTTTTTGAGACGATTCCGATGAATCCGGTTTACACTATCAGGTGTTAACGACGGGAGAAGAAAATGCTCAGACTGGAAGGTCTGACAGTGTTTGTGCGTGCAGCGGCACTGGGCAGCTTCAGCGTGGCGGCACGAGAAGCCGGTTTTGCGCCAGCTCAGGTGAGCGCAGCGATCAAGCGCCTTGAAACTCAGCTCAACATCAGGCTATTCGCGCGTTCGACGCGAAGCCTGCGCTTAACGCCGGAAGGTGAAACCTGGCTCCCTTACGCCACGCAAATGCTGGAAACATTGCAGGCCGGTCTGCAAAAAATTCAGGCACCGGAAGATGAAGTGCGTGGGACATTGCAGATTGCGGTGCCTTCAGATTTAGGGCGCAACCTTTTACTGTCCGTGTTTCAGGATTTCAGGCGACTAACACACGAGACGTGTTGCCACGCTGGAAATAGAATGGTCACGATCAACAACCTGTTTTACCGCTTTAATTTTAAACTCTTCGGGATAACGCTTACCGCTCATGGGCACCTCTCTTTAAGCCATCTTAAATGGCTCTGAGGTATCTGTTAAACCCGTGGCGATTCAGAAAAAAATCCACCATTTTATGGAAGCCGTCAGCCCCTTTCCTGGAGGGAAACGTGGTCAGGCAAAAAGTATAACGATTTAGTTACTTACCGAATGTTTTATCTATTATGAATTTTTCACTGTATTGACTCTCGCGATGAATAGTGTAGGGTCGTGTTATTTTTATTCTAGAGAGTCTGAAAATGTTAACAAAAATTAAAAAGGGTGCAATTGCTTTATTGTGCATAATTGTTGTCATTTTTGTTAAATCTTTGGTGGTAGACGCCAAAAATGTTACATCCAGCTATCAGGAGCACAGTGCAAAAGAAAATATAAAAAGTGCTATGCAAAAGAACTGCGGTGGAAAAATAGATACAAAAATTGATGGGGTCACCAGTGTTAATAGCTGTGATTATGATATAGATAAAAATGCCTTTATTTTTAATTATGATGTGGCGGTTAATTATAATGATGTCGCACCGACTTTTTCAGATGCAGAAAAAATAAAAAGCGAGGCCGTCATGAAAATAAAAAATTCGACACATGCTAATACTTACATTAAAAACAATATTTCTTTGGTTTATAATTACTATAGCTTGGATCGAAAATTAATTACGAGTATCTTTATATCACCTTCAGAATTAAAATAGATTTTAGTTTTTATTTTTAACTATTTACGATTAAATGGAAGATTACGCGATAATGATGTGATGATGTATTAAGGATAATAGCAATGGTTAATATTGATAAAATTCGAAAAATACTGATGCTGGCCTTTAATAACAGAAATAAAGAAGAAGCAACGACCGCTTTCCGGCAAGCATATACGCTTATGCAGCATGGGAAGGTTAAAATCGAACAAGTATTTGGTAATTCTCTTAGTGATAACAAACAGAGAGAACAAGAATTGGTACTAAAATATAATGAGCTGCTCACGGCAAAAAAACTACGTGAAGAAAATTCTCACTTAGAAACCAGTAATAGGGAAAACGTAAAAATTATTCTTGAGATGCAAGAGAAAAATTCAATAAGGAAAGATAAAAATATTATCGGATATTGCGTGTCGGCTTTCATTGCTGGTATGGTGACGGTAGTAGTCATCGGTAAAGACAGACAGAGTGATTCCGTGGTTGCCAGTACTTATGCTCCACCAACAACCATCAGTACCGAATCTACCAATGCGGGAATTCCCATTCCCGATAATAATAATACCACCCCAAATATGAAGTCTGAAATTCCTACAGTTGTCCGGAGATTCTCATTTAAATATGGTATGATCAGTAATGCCACCGGGAAAAGTGTTAAGCGCGATATCATCGTGATGAGTGATGGAGCAATCACTGATAGTGTTTATGGGAAATTGCAGCATGTTTCTGATGATCTTTATAAAAATGTAAATGGAAACTCTTTGCGGTTCGAAGAGATTAATGCTCACCATATTATTCTCAATGGCAGTGACACATTTACTGATGATTCTGCATCGACAAATCTGACCGAGATAGCTGAAGAATTTAAGGAGGCTAATGCCCGCGACATTGCCAATGTAACCAGAAAAGGAGGGGATAGCTACCTTACCTATGCCAATGGTGAATTTGTACAAATGTATGCATTTCAGGATAAGCTTATTTATGTGGATATTAATGGTTATGGTGAGTTTAAAACTTATATCTATTCAACTATGGATTCCGACAGCGGTAACATGGTTTACACCAAACAAAATAGTAATAAATACATTAAAATAGGCGGCGTGCCTTTATATACTTCAAATAATAACATGAATAATGTCATAAATAGTTTTAGGGGTAATCCAGTGGTGAAGCTCAACTAATTTTATCTATTATCGTAGAGTAAAGTAAGTATCCGGAGTTTTCATCTTAATATGAAACAAGTACGTTAAGGTGAAGAAAATTGGAATTTCATTACGATCAGACGTTCTTGTGTTAACAAGCTTCTTTCTTTAGTCTATGAGACGATGATTTATTCTTCATCAAATGACTCGGGGTGCCCCATCGCTGATGGGCTGAGAAATACCCGTACCACCTGATCTGGATAATGCCAGCGTAGGGAAGTCAGAGACCCACGCAGGGTATCGCTTCTTCACCGTCTGGCAGGAGCGCACTATGCAACCTGACCTGCTATCTTCGGCGCAAATCGCGCACACTTCTCTTCTATTTCGGCGTTTTTCGCCGCTCGTTCACTGCATGACCAATGACGTGGTGCAAACTTTTTCCGCCAATGTATTGCTGGCGCTGGGGGCTTCTCCAGCCATGGTTATCGATAAAGCTGAAGCGCCGCAATTTGCTGCCATTGCTGACGCGTTGCTGATTAACGTCGGGACGCACACTCAGGAACGTGCCGTCGCGATGCGGGCCGCTGTCGAAAGCGCCAATGCGGAGAATAAGCCCTGGGTGTTGGACCCGGTGGGCGTTGGCGCTATCGCGCTACGCACGGAATTCTGCCAGCAACTGCTGCCGCTCCGGCCTGCGGTGATTCGCGGGAATGCCTCTGAAATCAACGCGCTGGCGGGTATGAGCCAGGGCGGTCGCGGTATGGATACCACCGACACGGCCAGTGCCGCTTTGCCTGCTGCACAGGCGCTGGCGCGTCAGATATCCACTCTGGTTGTTGTGACCGGGGAAGTTGATTACGTGACCGACGGACGCCGAACCGTGATGGTCACGGGCGGCGATATCATCATGACCAAAGTTGTCGGAACCGGATGCGCGCTCTCTGCGGCAGTTGCTGCCAGTTGTGCGTTGCCAGGCGATCGTCTGGATAACGTCGCGGCGGTCTGTGGAATGATGAAGCAAGCGGGGAAAGTGGCGGCGGAGAACAGTAAAGGCCCAGGCAGTTTTGTGGCGGCTTTTCTGGATGCGCTGTGGGCGGAGGGCAACGTATGAAACGTATTAATGCACTCACCATTGCGGGCACAGATCCAAGCGGCGGCGCCGGGATTCAGGCCGATCTTAAAACGTTCTCGGCGCTTGGGGCGTATGGTTGTTCGGTGATCACCGCGCTGGTGGCGCAGAACACGCAGGGCGTACAATCGGTCTATCGCATTGAGCCTGACTTTGTGGCCGCTCAGCTTGATTCGGTGTTTAGCGATGTGCGCATCGATTCGACCAAAATCGGCATGCTCGCAGAAACGGATATTGTTGAAGCCGTGGCGGAACGTCTGGCTCGCTATCAGATTAAAAACGTCGTGCTTGATACCGTAATGCTGGCAAAAAGTGGCGATCCGCTGCTCTCCGTTTCCGCTGTTGATACGTTGCGTAAGCGCCTGTTGCCACAGGTTTCTTTAATCACCCCTAATCTGCCTGAAGCGGCGGCGCTGCTCGATGCGCCCCATGCGCGTAATGAACAGGAAATGCTGGAACAAGGTCGCGCTTTAGTGGCGTTGGGTTGTGAGGCGGTGTTGATGAAAGGCGGTCATCTGACAGAGGCAGAAAGCCCGGACTGGCTGTTTACGGCTGAAGGTGAGTATCGCTTCACCGCCCCGCGCGTACAGACTAAAAACACCCACGGCACCGGCTGTACGCTTTCGGCGGCGTTGGCAGCGCTCAAACCGCGTTGTGGCAGTTGGCTCGAAACCGTGCCAGAGGCGAAACGGTGGTTGTCGGCTGCGCTGGCGCAAGCAGATTCACTGGAAGTCGGAAAGGGGATTGGGCCGGTGCATCATTTCCACGCGTGGTGGTAGTATACTGGCTGACACTGTCAGCAAGGATTACCCGAGATGGAACAAGCGCATACCCGGCTTATTGCTCAACTGACCGAGCGCATTGCCGCCACGGATAACACGCCGCTGTACCTGAAATTTGCCGAAACGGTCAAAAATGCGGTTCGCAGCGGCTGGCTGGAGCATGGCAATATTTTGCCCGGCGAGCGCGATCTCAGCAAACTGACCGGCGTGTCTCGCATTACGGTGCGTAAGGCGATGCAGACGCTGGAAGACGAAGGCGTGGTGACTCGCGCGCGCGGCTACGGCACGCAGATCAACAACATCTTTGAGTATTCGCTGAAAGAAGCGCGCGGTTTTTCCCAGCAGGTGGTATTACGCGGCAAAAAGCCCGACACGCTTTGGGTCAACAAACGTGTGGTGGAGTGTCCTCAGGATGTGGCTGAGCAGCTGTCGCTCACGCCGAAAAGTGACGTATTTCTGCTGAAACGTATTCGTTATGTGGATGAAGAGGCGGTGTCGATTGAGGAGTCCTGGGTGCCCGCGCACCTGATTGCGGACGCGGACGCCATCGGTATTTCGTTGTATGACTATTTCCGCAGCCAGCACATTTTCCCGCAGCGTACTCGCTCACGCGTCAGCGCCCGGATGCCGGACGCTGAGTTTCAGTCGCACATTAAAATGGATGACAAAATCCCGGTGTTGGTCATTAAGCAGGTGGCGCTGGACCAGCAGCAGCGGCCGATTGAGTACAGCATCAGCTACTGCCGCAGTGATTTATACGTTTTTGTGTGCGAGGAGTAGTTCTTCCGCTGTCGGGGCGCAGTCGCCGCCCCGGTGGCTGACCACCCAGCTCGCCACCGCATTCCCCAGAATGACTGCCTCTGCCAGCGGTTTTCCAACGGCTAACCCCGCCAGCACTCCCCCTGCGTGGCTATCGCCCGCGCCGATGGTATCCACCACCTTTGCCGGAAACGCAGCCGCATGGCCGGACGCCTCGGCACTGAAATACCACGCGCCGTCTTTATCCTGGCGCACAATTAACGGTGCGTTCCAGCGTTCCAGCCAGGCTTTGCCCAGTGCAGACACTTCCGCGGGGAGCTGCTCGCGTTCGGCGATGATCTCCGCTTCCTGCCGATTCAGTGTAATGATTGGCTTGCAGGCCATAATGCGCGCGAACAGTTCAGGCGTGATGTCGGCAATTCTCGGTCCGAAATCTATTAACGCTGTTACCTCTGGCGAGGCCTCCAGCCAACTGACCAGCAGTTCTGCGCACGACGCGGTGAGCTGATAGCCGGATAAATAAGCCAGGCCGTTGGGCTGATGCGGCAGACGAGCCAGCCACTCGTCGTTCCAGGCATTTTCTACCCCGGTGAACGACATAAAGGTGCGCTCGCCATCGGGCTCGACCAGCGCCAGGCACCAGCCGTTATCTCCTTTGTCGGTGTCGATAATGCTTTCAATGCCCTGGCGTGCGAGGTTGTTGCGCACAATATCGGCCCAGACGCCCTGGCCGAGCGGCAGGGCGTTACAGGCTTCGATACCCAGGCGTTTGAGCGCCACCGCGACGTTCAGCGCGCAGCCGCCAATATTGACGCTTTGCTGTTGCAGTTCGATATCGCAGCCGCGCCAGGGCAGAGCATAGGCATCGGCGATAACGTCGATCACCGCCGAGCCAATCACCGTCACCGGGCGTTTTTGTTTCTCGTTCAGCATTTTTCCTCCCGTTGCTGGCGGTAACGCAGCAGGGCACTGGCGTAGCGGCCAAAGTCGAGCTGATTTACGTCGTCGAGTTCAGCTTTTAGCGCCGGATCAATGCCTTCAATACCGTGCAGCGCGCCACAGATGGCCGTGGCCATCGCGCCGATGGTGTCGGTGTCGCCGCCGAGATTGGCGCATAAAATGGCGCAGCGATTAGGATCAGTTTGTGCCAGTTCCACCATCGCGACGGCGCAGGCCACGGATTCAATCGTGCTGGTTCCCGCGCCCACCAGTTGATAAAGCTGCTCGCTGGCGGATTCCACACCGTTCGCTTCACGCACCGTTTTCAGGGCCAGTTCAATACGCAGCGCCAGCGAGGCATTAAAGGTGGTGATGCGTTTTTCCTGAGCATGGCGAGCAACGGAAGGGAGCGCGGCAGCGATAGTCTGCCAGCTATCCCCGTCAATCGCCCGGGAGACCGCCCAGCCAATCACCACGGCACCGGCAATCGCCAGGTCGGATTTGTGCGTTGGGCTGGAGGCCAGCGCAACGGCTTCGATAAACGCATCGAGATCGGCTGTCGGCAGCACGCAGCCCAGTGGGGAAACGCGCATCGCCGCGCCGTTGGTCACGCCGTTGTTCTCAAGCTGGCTAACCGGTTTGCCGTCCCGAATGGCATTCAGGGCAATTTTAGACGTTGGCCCGAGGACGTTTTTGTTGAACGCATCAAATCCTTCGGCCCACGCCAGAATGTGGCGACCAATCACGTCCGGCACAATCTCGCCATCGCATTCAATCAGCGCATCGGCCAGGCAAAGCGCCATCGAGGTGTCGTCGGTAAACTCCGCGCGCTTGAAGTAGCAGGCCGCGTTGTTTTCGGCCGGGCCATCCAGAAAACGGTCAATCCAGCCGAAGTGCGCTTTCACCCGCGAGCGAGGCCACAGTTCCGAAGGCATTCCCATGGCATCACCTAAAGCTTGTCCGTACAGCGCGCCGAGAATTCGTTGGTCTTTCATTTCACTTCCTCATGTGTCAGCGCCACATCTCGTTCGTCATTGCTGACGCTAATGGCGGTAATTTCTTTATCCGATTCGCGGAAGAACAGCATAAACAGCACGGCAATCACGGCAATCATCACTGCCCCGAATGTCCACATGCCCGCCCAGTTAAACGTCAGGCCGTTGACGGGCTCTTTCCAGGCGAACATTTTTTCCATCATTACGCCGCCAAGGCGGTAGCCGAGCAGGCTGCCGAAGCCCTGACAGCACAGGGTAATCAGCCCCTGCGCCGCAGTGCGCATGTGAACCGGGGATTTCTTGTCCACATAGATGTAGGCGGTGACGTAGTAGAAGTCATAACTTACGCCGTGCAGCAGAATGCCGAGGAACAACAGGCCGTAAGTAAAGTAATGTTCTGCGCCGCCGTAAACAAAGAAGCCGTAACGGACTGCCGCGGTGATAAGACCAAGTAATAATACCTTTTTGATACCAAAGCGTTTGGTGAAGAACGGCAGCGCCAGCATGAAGAAGATTTCAGAGAACTGGCCGAGCGTCATCCAGCCGGTGGCGTTGTGCATCCCCACTTCGGTGAGATAGCCGTTGGCAAAGATGTAGTAGAACGCCAGCGGCATGGCAAACAGGAAGGAGCAGAAGAAAAAGACGAGGAAGTTTTTGTCGCGCAGCAGCACCAGCGCGTCCAGCCCCAGCATCACTTTCAGGCTCAGTTTGCCGGTGCTCTTTGGCGGCGTATCTGGCAGGAATAGCGCAAATACGCCCAGCAACGCAGAGCTGCCAGCCGTTATCAGCAGTGGAATGCTGGTGGGCGAAATATCGTTATAGCCCAGCATTTGCGGCAGGAAACCGCACACCAGGCCTGAGCCAATCCAGCCAATGGTGCCCATCACACGGATGCGCGGGAAGTCTCTTTCTACGTCCGGCACGTGGGAAAACGCAATGCTGTTAGTCAGCGCGATGGTCGGCATATAGGTCAATGAATAAGCCAGCAGCAGCGGGAAGAAGCCGCTGAAGGTGGTTTGCTGTGCGGCGAAATACATCAGGATCGCGCCGACGAACATCAGCACCGCCAGTACTTTTTGCGCCGGGAAGAAACGGTCAGTCAGCGAGCCGACGAGAATAGGCGAGAGGATCGCCGCGATGGCCGTACAGGCATAGGACCAGCCGATTTCGCCTGCGCTGAAGCCGTTTTTGCTCAGCCACAGCCACAGTGGCACAAACCACGCGCCCCAGATAAACCACTCCACGAACATCATGAACGACAGCTTTGCTGTAGTTTTCATCTTTACATCCTTCATGACAGGTAAGGTACGTCAGAACAATACCATTCAATAATACCTTTTAAATACCTTTGTGGTGATTCCTTGAGCGACTTAACACTTTACTGTCCCTGAATCGTGCCAGCAGATTGCCCTTAAAAAAGCACAAACAGGCTGGAAAAATCCGCCTCAGGAGACCAGGCTAAGGATTGCCTTATACTCAGGCACAGGACATTCACGACCAGCTTCGGCTGGCGCTTACGGGAGTTATCACTATGACTGATATTGCGCAGTTGCTTGGCAAAGATGCCGACAACCTTCTCCAGCATCGTTGTATGACCATTCCATCCGCACAGCTTTACCTTCCCGGCTCTGACTACGTTGACCGCGTGATGGTCGACAACAATCGGCCGCCTGCGGTGCTCCGTAATATGCAAACCCTGTACAACACCGGGCGGCTTGCGGGCACGGGCTACCTCTCTATTTTACCCGTTGACCAGGGAGTAGAGCACTCTGCCGGGGCGTCGTTTGCTGCAAATCCGCTCTATTTTGACCCGAAAAACATTGTTGAACTGGCGATTGAGGCCGGATGCAACTGTGTGGCCTCGACTTATGGCGTGCTGGCAAGCGTATCGCGCCGTTATGCGCACCGCATTCCGTTCCTCGTGAAGCTCAACCACAACGAGACGTTGAGTTACCCAAACACCTTTGACCAGACGCTGTATGCCAGCGTGGAGCAGGCGTTTAATATGGGGGCGGTGGCTGTTGGCGCGACTATTTATTTCGGTTCTGAAGAGTCTCGCCGTCAGATTGAAGAGATCTCTGCCGCGTTTGAACGCGCGCATGAGCTGGGCATGGTTACCGTGCTGTGGGCCTATCTGCGTAATTCAGCGTTCAAGAAAGACGGGGTGGATTACCACGTATCTGCTGATTTGACCGGTCAGGCGAACCATCTGGCGGCCACCCTTGGCGCGGATATCGTGAAACAGAAAATGGCCGAGAATAACGGCGGCTATAAAGCCGTCAACTTCGGTTACACCGATGAGCGTGTGTACAGTAAATTGACCACTGACAACCCGATCGATCTGGTGCGCTATCAGCTGGCAAACTGCTATATGGGCCGCGCCGGGTTAATTAACTCCGGTGGTGCCGCCGGTGAAAATGACATGGTCGATGCTGTACGTACCGCCGTTATTAATAAACGTGCGGGCGGTATGGGGCTTATACTTGGTCGTAAGGCGTTTAAAAAGTCCATGGCCGATGGCGTTAAATTAATAAATGCCGTGCAGGATGTTTATCTCGATAACAAAGTCACTATCGCCTGACAGGTAAATACCTCTCCCCCGGGAGAGGTATATCCCACTTTATTTCAGCATATTGCAGCTTAACAGCAGTACCTGGCCGTGTTATACCAGCCGTTCTCCTTCCGTATTCTGCGAGCGTTAACGCAGCAAAGGACAACCTGGTGGCAGGCGACAGCGCAGGGTGTCGGGCAAAATATCAATGCGGAATTCACGGCCCGTTTGCGGTTCGCCATCCAGATTAAAGGTGATGTCGTGCGGCGCGGTGATTTCAAACCAGGAAGAAATGCCATCGATAAGATTCGGACTTTCTTCCGGGCGAGCCAGCGTGGAGAAAAGGGCAGGCAACAGCTCTTCACCAGTGAAAATACGAAGATGCAGCAGGCCGTCGTTGATCAGCGCATCCGGGCAAAGCTGCTGGCCGCCGCCAGCCTGACGGCCGTTACCGATACCTATCACCAGCGCATCACCTTGCCAGTGGAAATTCTCGCCGCGAATTTCACAGCGGTCTGCCTTCAGGGTATCCATGCGCATCAGGCCATGAATCAAATAAGACACGCCGCCAAGCGCAGCCTTGAGTTTTTCCGGCGTCTCGCTGGTAATGCGCGTGCCAAACCCGCCGGTTGCCATATTGATAAAGCAAGTGCGATCGTTAACGCGGGCAATATCAATGGCGGTGGCATTGCCTGCAATCGCAAGCTTCAGCGCTTTATCCATCGCGTCCGGAATACCCGCGCTGGTGGCAAAGTCATTGGCGGTGCCCAGCGGCACAATGCCCAACGCCGGGATATTCTCGCCTTCACAATGGATTAACGCCGTCGCCACCTCGTTAATAGTGCCATCGCCACCGCCAGCAATGATGGTTTCAACACCCAGCTGGCGCGCCTCTTCAAGATAACGTGCCGCATCGCCTTTTTCCCAGGTGACACGCACGTGAATCTCCACACCTTCAGCACGCAACTGAAGTATCGCTTCACGCAGCTGTGGGTCACCGGCACCTTTGCCGTTCAGGATCAGTAAGCTGGCAGGGAAGTCGGTCATCTTTTTATCCAGTTATTCAACATGATAAAAGTGTATAGCAGGAGTCGCGTTTGTGCCTGAGGAATAGACTGAAAGCGGGAGGTATGGGAAGCAGAAAAAAATAAGCCCGCGTAAGGGAGATTACGTGGGCTAAGGAGGTGGTTCCTGGTACAGCTAGCATTTATGGGTTATGTTTTTCAGCATCAGGGATAATACCCGTAATAAACGAAACGGTATGTGATCCGATTCTAAGAATTATCCCACAGCGGAAAAATAACCCGAATGAACTACTTACCGTGTGGATTGACGGTGGTTTGCTCGCCGACGAAATTGCGCATCAGCAGCGCGTAATCCAGGCTAATGTCTTCCGGCACCGGGATCCACACCGTGTGGCCATCGCCCGGGGCGACGTCGGTTGGCTGGCCTTTGCTGTTTTCCATGTGCTCCAGCACGAAGTTGACGTTGCCCTGTGGGGTCATCAATTCCAGGCTGTCGCCTTTCAGGAATTTGTTCTTCACCGCGACGGCGGCCAGATTACCTTTGCGCTCACCGGTGAAATCACCGACAAACTGCTGGCGCTCGGAAACAGAATAACCATGCTCGTAATTCTGATAGCTTTCGTGGGTGTGACGACGCAGGAAGCCTTCGGTGTAACCGCGATGCGCCAGCCCTTCGAGGGTTTCCAGCAGCGTGGTATCAAACGGTTTTCCAGCAGCTGCATCGTCGATCGCTTTGCGGTAAACCTGCGCGGTACGGGCGCAGTAGTAATAGGATTTGGTGCGGCCTTCAATTTTCAGCGAGTGCACGCCCATCTGCGTCAGACGTTCAACGTGTGCGATGGCGCGAAGGTCTTTGGAGTTCATGATGTAGGTGCCATGTTCGTCTTCAAAGGCGGTCATGTACTCGCCCGGACGCTGGGCCTCTTCAATCATAAACACGCTGTCGGTCGGGGTGCCTTCACCCAGCGTTGGCTCGATATTCTGCACGGGAATAGGTTCGTGTTTGTGGACGATGTTACCCACATCATCCTCTTTGCCTTCCTGGACGTTATATTCCCAGCGGCAAGCGTTGGTGCAGGTGCCCTGATTCGGGTCACGCTTGTTGATATAACCGGAAAGCAGGCAGCGGCCGGAATAGGCCATGCACAGTGCGCCATGAACGAAAATCTCGATTTCCATTTCCGGTACCTGAGCGCGAATTTCTTCGATTTCTTCCAGCGACAGTTCGCGGGAGAGGATCACGCGGGTCAGGCCCATTTGCTGCCAGAACTTCACCGTGGCCCAGTTAACGGCGTTAGCTTGTACGGAAAGATGGATATCCATCTGCGGGAAATGCTCACGCACCAGCATAATCAGGCCCGGGTCGGACATGATCAGCGCATCCGGCCCCATATCCACAACAGGCTGCAGATCGCGAATGAAGGTTTTCAGCTTCGCGTTATGCGGCGCGATGTTCACCACCACGTAGAATTTTTTGTCTAAGGCATGCGCTTCGTTGATACCGAGCTGCAAATTCTCGTGGTTGAATTCATTATTGCGCACACGCAGGGAATAACGCGGTTGCCCAGCGTAGACCGCATCGGCACCATAGGCGAAAGCGTAACGCATATTTTTCAGCGTTCCCGCCGGGGAGAGGAGTTCCGGTTTAAACATGATTTTCTCGTTCTGATGACAGGTCAGACTCGCCTCACAGGGTAAGGCGATGGGGGGAGTCCCCCTACTTTAAGGGCGGGAATTGTAGCGCCGCAGGGCGCAAGAGTAAACCACTTCACCTGGCACTCACGGCTGCACATATCGGGGTTTATCGGCCTTCATTCGGTTGCTTGCAATACGCAACCATCGAACCTGTACTGAGAATATAACCGCGTTTCCCTTGCTGATAGCGGGTCAGCTTAATGGCTGCACCTTGTTTGGTCATGTACTCAGGGAGAACGCGTTTAATCTGTTCTGACGTGGCTTCGTTACCGGCAAGCGTGCTCAGCGTTTTATGCGAAAAAGTATAGGTATTCCCACTATGTTTCATGTCAAACGCGTGCGCGGCGCGGACCGGGATACGCACACCGCTGTCGTTCATGTAGAAGCCGTCAATATTCGTGATGCCGCTATCACCGTCGGCGACGATATCAAAGCGCAACGAACTGATCTGTGAACCGATAACCACTGTGTTGTAGGTGGTGCAGCGCATATGCGTGATTTTATGTTCACGAACGAGCGAAAAACTCAGTACGGCACTGCATATCACACAACACATCAGTATCACTGCCAGCAGTGTCTTATTCATGGTCTGGCCCTGCCGACGATGAAGTAGTTGACGCAGTCTGGCGTTGTGGTCCGCGATAATGGGGATTTGCAGTTAAGAATGTTGGCTAATGCGCTGTATTTATACTGCATCAAATAAAGGTACGGCGAGGTGTGGCATTGAATTCCCCAATGAATAATATCTTCATTGGTCAATATAAATTCTGAACCTTTTAATTCATACAACGTGCAACCATCAAGTTTTAATGTCTGCGACAAATAACTCATGTCAAAAGGAGGTGATTCAAGTGTGGTGCTTTCAGCAATCACCCCGATAATGCCTCCTAATGCCATACTTAACAGAAGAGAAAATAAGACGAAAAGTGTGGTGACTTTTTTTTTCGATTGTGGGAGGTCAGGAGGAATTAGCGAGTCGAGAGACTCATATATCAAAGTTTCCTCGTCTATTTCCACCGATTTTTCGTTCTTATCTGCTGATAAGGGGTCATTGAGCGCAACATCCATGTCCTCTTTTATATCAGCATCAGTGATATGAATTGCCGGGTTTAGCTTAAATCCCTGCCGGGGAAGGGTAATGACGGCATTGTCAAATTCATGGCCAAAGGCTTTAAGGCCCTTACGCAACAACGAAATATTTTGATAAAGCGTGTTGTTTGGGACGTTTTGCCCAAACTCACCCCAGACGTAATCGAAAAAGTCGCGTTGTTTAACCACCTCTGGATGGTTTTTGATCAGCAGTTCCAGGCAGCGGCTGGCGGGTTGATTCAGCATAACAGGCGCCTGTCCAGCACTTGGCGTCGAGAGCCGGTTCTTTTCTGCCTCAAATAGAATGCTGGAATTCAGAAGGTAACGACTAGGCATTGTCCAGACTCATTTCTCACTTTTTCTGAAGGGTAAGACTGTGAATTTCACGATTTAATAATAGCATACCGCAATGAATACTAGATGAGATATTATTTTTATCAATGCGAAAAGGCCGGGATCTTTGCGCCTGATCATGTTTTTATTCATGATCATCTCATTGATATTTATGGTTAATTTTTTTTATCGTCTGCGCAATCTCGCTGAGAGACAGTCGCTGCGCATGCTTTAGTGAGAAACCTAAGTTGCATCTTCCCCAAAGAATCTTATTAAAATAATTCAGCTATTCTTTTTGGTGATGCATTCATAAGATTTGTCTGGTCGGAATGAGGGCATATGACAAAAAGGACTTTCCTCACTGCACGAAGGCGGCAGAGAAGCATGACTCGCGCGCAGTGAGATAATGAACACACAGAAATGGATGGCTAACTATGATCTATATCCTTTCAGACGATCGATTTTTTTCATCCGGCTTGTACCATATTTTTTCGGCTAAAAACAAAGAGATCTGCGTTATAGAATCCAATGTTATTGAACGATACAGATTACTATTAACGGAAGATGATATTGTTTTTGTTGCCATCGAAGAAACTGAGGTACTCAAAAACTGGCTACGGAAAATGCTGGGTTTTCGTTCGCGGGTCGTTATCTTCGTGAATGTGGACATGCCAGCAAGGGTTAATTTTTATTGTGACTGTAAAATTATCTCAAAAAAGATTTCCGCCAATGTATTGCTCAGAATATTATCGGGGAAGAAAAATAAAGAGAACGCCAGATATGCTCCTTTGCTCTCGAAAAGAGAGACCGACATTCTGACGCTGTTTTCAGGTGGATGGAATGCATACCAGATAGCGACCCGCTTGCAAATTTGCGATAAGGCCGTTTCTTTGCATAAAAAACACGCCTTGCAGAAATTGGGATTAAATCATCTCACGGCTCAGTCCGTCCTGATTTATGCCAATGTCTATCGAAATATCGAATGTTCTGCCGGGATGCGTCGAAATGAGGGCGTATTCAGGTAAGGGCAATAATGCGTTGATGGAGTCAACGTTAAGTGAAACACAATAGGGGCAGTAAAATGAAACTTACCAGAAGTATGATTGCTGGCGTAGTGATAAGCCAGCTTTTAGCCTTCACGCAGGCTATAGCGGGTGACAATGACGGCATCATCACCTTTAACGGGGTGCTGAGCGCGACCTCCTGCAAAATTGATGCAGGAAGCCAGAATACCGTTAACTTTGGCACTTACCCCTTAAGTCAGTTTGGTACGGCTGACAGTTCATCGTTAGCCTCTGATATCGTCATTAGTCTGAGCGGTTGCCCGGCGGGTATGACCCATGCCAACATCACCTTTTCGGCATCGGGCGATTTTGATGCAGGCCGACAGGTCTTCATGAACACCGTATCGACAGGTGCAACCAATATTGGGGTGCAAATCCTCGATCAGGATAAACAGCCTGTCGTCAGTGGACAAAAAATTGTCACCGTCAAAGGGGCTGAATTTAACGATGGTGCCGGAACGGCCACGCTGCCTTTTTCTGCACGTCTTTATTCGACGGGCGTAACCACCGCCGGAACCGATGGTACTATTAGCGTTCCGGTTAATTTCACCATCGATTATCAATAATTCTGGTTTGTTTCCAGGGGACGGCCGTTATTATTTGTAATAGCGGTTTGTCTCCTGGACACTTCCCATTGGATTCGACTGGTGATGTGAGTTTATTGAATAAGTCATCCTCGAGAAATACCATGGAATTAAAATTATCAGTCCTCGCACTGTGCGGGTTTTTTCTTTCGCTCAGCGTCGAAGCGAGTGTTGTTGTTGGCGGAACACGCGTTGTTTTCGACGGCAATAAAAAAGAAACCTCTATTTCCGTCGAAAATAAAGACAGCAGCGCTAATTTAGTGCAAACGTGGGTGTCGGCGGTGGAGACCGGTTCGCCCGATAAAAAAGCGCTGATTATCACGCCGCCACTCTTTCGACTGAATCCTGGTGAACGCAATGTGTTGCGCATTGTGCGTTCCGGTTCGGCATTGCCTGAAAATAAAGAGTCGATGTACTGGCTGAATGTGAAAGGCATTACCGCGGTGGAAAAAGGCAGTGTGCCGACACACTCTCTGCAACTGGCTATTAACTCACGTGTAAAACTGATTTATCGACCTGCAGCCTTAAAAAGCAAACCTGAAGACTTTGCCGGAAAATTGCGCTGGCGTGTGGAAAATCATCAGTTAAAAGTGACAAATTCTTCCCCGCATTTCATGAATTTTTTTGAGATAAAAGTCGCCGGGAAAATGCTTCCTGCATTTACTTATGTTCCTCCGATGTCATCAGCATCATTTTCGCTAGCGGGTAAAAATCCTGCTTCAGGCTCAAAAATTGAATGGAGTGTGATTAACGATTTTGGCACGCAAGGAGCTGTGCACCGTTCAGTATTGTAATTTCCCGGTCAGTAAGGGACTATAACAGTAAGCGATTACCATGAAAAAAAACATCATCTCACGGCGATTTATAATTCGTGATAGCTTGCTGTCAGGGACTATTTTCTGCGGGTTGATGATGGCAATAAATAGAGTCTATGCAGATGAGTATTTTAATCCTGCGTTATTAGATACATCAAATACCAGCGTTACAGATTTAAGCCATTTTGAGGATGGTAACCAGGAACCTGGTGTTTATCATGTTGACGTTTTTGTGAATAACGAAAATATAGACGTTAAAGATATTTCTTTCACTCATGATAAAACAGCTAAACTTGCCCCTTGTTTATCGTTACAACAGCTAAAAGACTGGGCTATTAAAACCAATGAGTATCCTGATTTATTGAAAGGAGACGAAAAATGCGTGGATCTTACTGCTATTCCTCAGGCACAGGTCACGTTTGACTTTAACCATCAGAAGCTGAACCTGAGCATCCCGCAAATTGCGATGGATACGCAGAGCCGAGGCTATGTGCCGACGGACAAATGGGACGATGGGATCACGACTTTTTTGATGAATTACTCGCTGGCGGGTAGCCAGACGGCGTCACGAAGCCAGGAGGGAAAGCAGAACTCTCAATATCTTAACCTGCGTCCCGGTTTCAATATTGGCCCATGGCGTTATCGCAATTATTCAACCTGGAACCGGGACAGCGACGGAAAAAGCGCCTGGGAATCAGTTTACAACTACCTGAGCCGCGATATTCGGGCGCTAAAAAGCCAGCTTGTACTGGGTGACAGCAATACGCCTTCAGACGTGTTTGATAGTGTGGCATTTACTGGCGCTCAGCTTGCCAGCAGTGAAGAGATGCTGACTGACAGCGAGAAGGGGTTTGCTCCTGTATTAAACGGGATTGCCAGAACCAATGCGACCGTGTCGGTAAAACAAAACGGCTACACCATTTATCAAACAACCGTCGCGCCGGGTGCCTTTCAAATCAATGATATTTTCCCGACTGGCGGCTCTGGCGATTTAGAACTGGTCGTGGCGGAAAGTGACGGCAGTGAGCAGCACATTATTGTGCCTTTTGCCTCCTTACCGGTCATGCAGCGGGCGGGACATCTGAAATACAGCTCCACCGTCGGCAAGACGCGTTTTAACGCCAGCCATGACGATGAAAGCGACACCGAATTTGCGCAGGGTTCGCTGATGTATGGCCTTCCGCACGACATCACGCTGTACGGTGGCGTGCAGGTGGCCTCCGATGTTTATTCGGCTGCGGCACTGGGGATTGGCTGGAACATGGGCGTCATCGGCGCCGTTTCGGTGGATGTTACTCAGTCCCATGCACAAATCTCACAGCCGCAAACGAGCCAGCGCCAGAGTCAAAAAGGGCATTCGGTGCGCATGCGTTACAGCAAAAATTTTCTCAATACCGGTACTAATGTGCTGATTTCCGGCTACCGCTATTCGACTGACGGGTATTACACCCTCCAGGAAGCCATGACCCATTACACCAGCGAGGATGGGGACAGTGACAATGGGCGAACCCGCAGCCGTACCGATCTGACGTTATCGCAAGAGACTTTTTTGGGGGCGCTGTCGTTGAGCCTGGTGCAGGAGCAGTACTGGGCGCAGAGTAAAATGAGTTCGGTAAGCCTGGGCTATAGCAATAGCTGGCATAGCGTGAACTACAACGTGAATTATTCCTATCGCAAAAACACCGGGGACAGCGACAGTGAGAACAACAACAGCAACGATCGGCAAATCGCACTCTCGTTCAGCGTGCCGTTTTCTCTGTTTTCCACGCCGGTATCGGTGTCTTACTCGATGTCGGGCGGCGGGTCGTCAGCGCCTGTGCAGAATGTGAATATGTCCGGAAATGCGTTGCAGGATGACAGTTTGCAGTGGAATGTGCAGATGGGCTATCAGGGCGATGGGCGGCAATACAACAGTAACGTCTCAGCAAACTACAACGCCCGTTATGGCAACGTGTCGGCGGGCCTCAGCCATGACCCCAATGCCGACCGGTTAAGCTATGGCTTGCAGGGTGGGATGGTGATTCATGATGAAGGGATAACGCTGTCTCAACCGATTATCGATACCGCCGTGCTGGTCAAAGCGCCTGATGTGGCGAACGTACCCGTTAACAACCAGGCTGGCGTGCGAACCAACAACCTGGGTTACGCTGTGCTGCCTTATGCTACGCCTTACCGGAAAAATAACGTCAGCTTAAATACGGAATCTCTTGAGGACGGAAATATCGAACTCGTGGATACCAACAAAACCGTCATCCCTACGCGTGGAGCGGTGGTGAAAGCGGAGTATCAAACCTCGGTGGGATATCGCGCGCTGATCACGCTCATGAGGCCGGATAAGAGCTTTGTGCCCTTTGGTGCGATGGTGGAAAACAATGCCGAAGATAAAAACAGAGTGAATTCCGCGCTGGTGGGCGATGAAGGCGTGGTGTATCTCACGGGGCTGGAAAATAAAGGGCAGAGAGAAGTGCAATGGGGAAATGGTGCAGACCAACGCTGCATTTTCGACTTTACAATCCCTTCGGTGCCATCAGCGTCAGGCATCGAAATATTCCAGGCTATTTGTCACTAGCAGGCGAAATAATGATGGGGATCCCGATGAAAGTAGTCTCACTGCTCAAATGCCTTCCCGGTTTTATGTTGATGATATCCAGTACAAGCTGGGCGTATAACACAGAAGACAGCGTTCAGGTAGAGGTGACAGGTTCGATAAAAGCATCACCTTGTACGGTGATCTGGCCGCCCAATGCTTTTAATCTTGGCTTATATCTTGCCTCCGATCTGAACCGGGCAGGACCCGGTGGGAATACGCAAACCAAGTCGGTGAATATTGAGTTTATTAACTGCCCGATGGGAACGAATCAGGTGGGCATTACGTTTATGGGCCAGCCGGTTGCTGACAGTGGATTTGAAAGCTTGCTGTTTGCGAACAATCTCACGGGCGAAGACGCGACAAGCGATGTCGGCTTACAGCTCTTTTACAAGCCGGCCCAGGGAGGAACCCAATCCATTGGCCCTGGAGATGAATACAAGTCCGTGCAGCTGGACGTGGTCAATCAAACGGCGGTGCTTAACTTTTATGCCCGAATGTACACCATGCATGGGCTGGCAACACCGGGCAAGTTTTCGGCTACCGTGACCATGAACGTTTCCTATCAATAAAAATTATGTGAGTAAATTGTATGTCCAGGCTCCTTATTCTGATGGCTTTGGTATTCTCTGGTTTTCATATCCAGGCAGCGTTCGCTTACGACGATTGTTATTACTGGGGGGATGTCAAAAACGTCACTCTAAATTTACCCTCATCCTTTACTCTCGATGCCACAACAGTACCCAAAGGGACTGTTTTATGGAGCTCGGAGTTTTCAACTAATATTGGGATTACGTTGTATTGCCGGGGCACTAACTATGCCGGAAACTATCTTGGTACAACACGGCAAAATACGACAGACGATGGAGTGTTTCAAACCAATAACCCCGGAGTGGCATTAAAAATAGAAATGAAACCCGCCAGCAATGATTTTGTACCTTCTGACCGCTTTTACACGACGTATAACTATTCTGACACTGCCGCCTGGACGTGGGGATCTTCGACTAACACCCTTTTTTATACCAATGGCTATTTTAGCAATCTTGAAATAAGGTTAACGCTTGTGGCGACAGGTATTGCGCCTACCAATGCTCCTCTTGGTGTCAGCGGGCGGCTGGCGCGTTATGTTATTGGCCCACGAATGGGAGGAAATAGCGAGATTGCATTTATCGCCGATCTCTACAGTTCCAACGATGTTCAGGTCAACTTGCGTACGCCCGGCTGCAATGTGAATACCTCTTCGCTGCTACTGGCGCTGGGTGAGAGGCAGCTTGGGGAGTTTACTCATGTGGGTTACACCACGCCATACTCCGACTCCCGCGAATTAACCTTCGACTGCGTAGCAGGGACAAAAATGACGATGACCCTTGCCGCGCAGTCAGACCCCGATCAGCCGGGTTCAAATGCTATTCGTCTGAATGCGCCAACGGACGCCAGCACGGCAAAAGGAGTGGGCGTGCTGTTGAAAACAGCGCTGAAGGTTGATGGTGTGCCTTATTATTCCAGCGATGCCACGCCGCTGAATACTGCGCTAGCGCTAACCCCGGACGCTAACCGGAACTGGAATGTCGAGCAATCAACCGTGGTCTGGAACAACGGCATGAGTGCGCTTGATAATAAACTCTCGATTTCGGCGGCCTATTATCAAACGTTGCCTGTTGTGACATCGGGTAATGCCAATGCTACTGCGGTGATTAATTTTAGCTATAACTAGTCGCTTGGGGGGAATCCCCTGCCATTTTCATTGAATGCTGTACAGAGCACTGTTCCGTTCACTTTATGACCTGCAATCACCTCAACTTTCTCTGCACGTGAACGGGACAAGGGAGACTCTCGCGTCTCCCTTGTCAATCCCTGCGACCCCGCGAATGAAACCGGTGCTTTGCACAATATTCGGCCCATGGATGGGCCGAATAATGTAAGGGAATGGCGGTGAATTCCCTTAGCACGTTCACCGCTGCGGGGATAACAGAGTAGCAATGGACTCATAGTGAACGGAACGATTCCACTGCTGCTTTATATGCATAAATTTCGGCAGCCTATTGGCCATCACCCCATCATGCCAGGCGACAGGAATCCGCTTCCCAGCGATAACCCACGCCATACACCGCGCGGATAAACGACTGCTCGGCATCTTGTGCCTCCAGCTTGCGGCGCAGGTTTTTGATGTGGCTGTCGATGGTGCGGTCGGTGACCACGCGGTAATCATCGTAAAGGTGATTCAGCAACTGCTCGCGGGAGAACACCTTCCCCGGCTCCTGGGAAAGGGTCTTCAGCAGGCGGAATTCCGCCGGTGTTAAATCCAGCACCTTGTTACGCCACGAGGCCTGAAAGCGGCTTTCATCGACAATCAGCGGGCTTTCGGCATCCAGCACCTGCAGCTCGCGATGTGGGCGGCAACGACGCAGAATGGTCTTCACTCGCGCCACGACTTCACGCGGGCTGTATGGCTTGCAGATGTAATCATCCGCCCCGATTTCAAGCCCCAGCAGGCGGTCGATCTCTTCGATTTTGGCGGTCACCATCACAATCGGCACTTCCGAGAAGCGGCGAATTTCGCGGCATAAGGTCAGGCCGTCAGTGCCTGGCAGCATCAGGTCCAGCAAGATCAGGTCCGGCGGCGACTGATGCACAAAGTTCAGCACTTTGTCTCCGTGATTAATCAGCGTCGGCGCATAGTTGGCGGCCAGCAGATAATCAATCAACAGCTGCCCAAGCTTGGGCTCATCCTCAACAATCAGGATGCGCGGGGTTTTATCATCAATCGGTAGCTCGGTCATACATTTCCCGGTAAATCGCGGTCCAGAGGTAACTCTACTTTAATGCTTACCCCACCAAAAGGCGAATGCCCGGCGCGAAGGGAGCCGCCGTGCGCCGCCACAATATTCACGCAAATGGCGAGCCCTAATCCTGAGCCGCCACTGGCCCGATTTCGCGAGCCTTCCGTGCGATAGAAGCGTTCGCACAGCCTTTCCAGTTGCTCATCACTGACGCCAGGGGCGCTGTCAGAGAACGACAGCGTGATGTGATGCTGCGCTTTTTCGGCTGAAATCTGCAGCTGGCCGCCGCTGTCGGTGTAGCGCAGGCTGTTTTCCAGCAGGTTGTTGAAGAGCTGCATCAGGCGGTCACGGTCGCCAAAGACGTTGGCGCTTTCCGGCAGTTTGAGGTTCAGGCTAAGTCCACGGCTGGCGAAGCGTTCACGGAAAACACCGGCGGCCATTTCGATGAGCGAGATGAGATCGACCGGGGCTTTCTGGTAGGCCAGCGCACCTTCATCGGACATCGACAGTTGATGCAGGTCGTCCACTAATTTCGTCAGGGTGCCGACCTCGGCCTGAAGTGAAGCTACGGATTCCGGTGTGAATTTCCTTACCCCATCCTGAATCGCTTCCAGTTCGCCGCGCAGCACCGCCAGCGGCGTTCGCAGCTCGTGGGAGATATCAGCCATAAAATCGCGGCGCATCTGCTGATTGCGTTCAAGCGTGCTGGCCAGCTGGTTAAAATCCTGCGCCAGTCGGCCCAATTCGTCGGATCCTGTCGAATCCACGCGCGTCGAAAAATCACCCGCCGCAAGACGATGCGTGCCTTCCACCAACCGTTTGACCGGAGCCAGTAATCCGCGAGCCAGCGGGAACGTCGCCAGCGCGGCAAGCAGGGTGGAAAGGGCGACAATCAACCAACTGGTGCGGCGTTGCTGCCGATCAAAGTTGATATCGGTATTCCGTGTCAGGCGTTCAACCGGCGAGGCAATCACCGCGCCGACTTCAACCCCGTTTACCATGATGCCACGGCGTGTGCCGTCTGGCGGAATAGGGGAACGTGGGCCGACCATCACTTTGGCATTCTGATCGACAACCCAAAACTGTGTACGCCAGCCGTGTGGCGGCATTCCCGGCCCCGGGCCTGACGGGCCTCCGTGCTTATCGTCCGGGCCATCATGTTCAAAGGAGCGCAGGATTTGGAACACAAAACGGTCGTTGCCACGCAGGAATTGCCAGTTGCCGTGCGTTTCGTATTGCTCGCCCAGCGCGTCGCTCAGCATTTGCAGGCGCTGCTCGTTTCCTCGCTTGATGTAATCGATAAAGCCATGCTCAAAACTCAGGCGCACCGCCCAGTGCATGCTGATCAGCAGCACAATGCAGGTGGCGAGAATAGCGAGGAAAAGCTTCGCGGTAATACCTGGGCGCCAGAATTTCACGGCTCGCTCCTTTTGCGTCTTGCGATAATCACGTTTTTACTGATGTCGTCGGGCACACGGGCAAAAATTAGCGCCGGGAGCGCAATGATTACGGCCATGCTGAGATAGGTGTACAAAAAGACCTGATGCGAGACGGCGCTGTCGACGCTGATATGGTGCTGACCGTACAGGCCCAGCAGTAAACCTGCCACGGTGACGCCAATACTCATTGAAAGCTGCATCACCATCGACAGCATGTTGTTGCCGCTGCTGGCGAGATCGTCCGGCAGCTCTTTAAGCGTCAGCGTGTTCATCGATGAGAAGCGGCTGGAGTTGATCATTCCTTGCAGGAACAGTACCACTGGCAGCAGCCAGTACCAGCCCATTAGCGCTGTTGCCATAAAGAGCAGGCTGATAAGCGCCAGGCCGAGCGTGGCGGTGATCAGCACCCGGCGATAGCCAAAGCGGTTCACGACCTGCACCACAATGCGTTTCATGCCCATACTGCCCATCACCATCGGGATCATCATCAAGCCCGCGTGGAAGGGCGAAAAACCAAGGCCAATCTGTAAGAACACCGGCGTCATGAACGGCAACATGCCGCTGCCGATGCGTCCGGCAAAGCTGCCTGAAAGCCCCAGTGAAAAAATACGGTTTTTGAAGAGGTCGAGGCTGAATAACGCATTGTCATTGCCGCGTGCATGCCAGAGATAAAACAGCAGGGAAAGCACGCCGACCGCGACCAGCAGGGCGAGCATCCACGGCGTGATGCCCAGCCCACGCTGGCCGTCGAGTGCCAGCGTCAGCGTTGCCATGCCGAGCGCCAGCAGGATAAACCCTGAAATATCAAAGCGTCGGGTCTGCATGGTGTAATTCGGCATTAGCCACAATGTGGCAATAGCGCCAATAATGCCGACTGGAATGTTGATCAGGAAAATCCAGTGCCACGAAGCGTATTCCACCAGAATACCGCCCAGCGCCGGGCCAACCAGCGGGCCGACCTGACCGGGAATAGTGACGAAGGTCATCGCCGCCATATATTGGTCACGCGGCACAATTTTCATCACCGTCAGCCTGCCGACCGGCACCATCATCGCGCCGCCAATCCCTTGCAAGACGCGTGACATCACCAGCTCATTGAGCGTGTTGGACTGTGCGCAGAAAACCGATCCTGCTGTAAACAGCACAATGGCCGTGAAGAAAATGTTGCGCACGCCGATGCGGTCGGCGAGCCAGCCGCTGGCAGGCAACATCACCGCCACTGTCAGCACGTAGGAGACGATGACCATATGCATATGTAACGGGCTCTCCCCCAGGCTTTTCGCCATCGAGGGGAGGGCGGTATTGACGATGGTGGTGTCCAGCGCCTGCATAAAGAAGCCGAAGGCCACAATCCACAGTTGCCAGCGCACGCTGGCGGGCAGTTCTTCCATAGTTACTCAATCACCGTTTGACGAGATTTACGCGTAAACCGCAACCGCAGGCGGTCGAAGAACAGATACACCACCGGCGTGGTGTACAGCGTCAGCAGTTGGCTCATCACCAGACCGCCGACAATCGTAATGCCGAGCGGTTGGCGTAATTCAGACCCATCGCCCCCGGAAAGCACCAGTGGCAGAGCGCCAAACAGGGCGGCGAGGGTGGTCATCATGATCGGGCGGAAACGCAGCAGGCAGGCCTGGAAAATGGCTTCTTCCGGCGGCAGATTGCCGTTGCGCTGCGCCTCAAGGGCGAAATCGACCATCATGATCGCATTCTTCTTCACAATGCCTATCAGCAACATGATGCCGATTAAGGCAATCAGGCTGAACGGCGCGCCGAACAGTTCCAGCGCCAGCAAGGCACCCACGCCAGCGGAAGGCAGCGTCGAGAGGATGGTCAGCGGGTGAACATAGCTCTCATAAAGAATGCCGAGCACGATGTAGACCGTCGCAATCGCCGCGATAATCAGGATCACCTGCGAGTTCATGGTTTGCTGGAACACCTGCGCGGTGCCGGCAAAACTGCCGCGGATGGTTTGCGGCACGCCAAGCTGCGTCATGGTGCGGTCAATCACCGCGCTTGCTTCCGACAGCGATTTTCCGGTCGGCAAGTTGAATGAGATGGTTGAGGCCGCAGAAAGCCCTTGATGGTTCACCGACAGCGGCGCGTTGGCCGGTTGCCATTTCGCAAAGTAAGAGAGCGGGATGGCCTTGCCTTCGCTGTTGATGACAAACATCTGGTTCAGCGCGCTGATGTCCTGGGTATACACCGGGTCGACTTCCATCACCACTTTGTACTGGTTCAGCGGCTGATAGATGGTCGAAATCTGCCGTTGACCAAAGGCATTGTTCAGCAGGCTGTTCGCGGCTTCAACGTTAATCCCCAGCCGCGCCATGGTTTCGCGGTCATAGACTAAATCCATCTCCGCACCGTTGTCCTGTTGGTCCGAGTTCACGTCAGCGAGTTCGGGCAGCTTCGACAGCGCGGTGGTGATTTTTGGCGTCCATTCGCGTAAATCCGCCAGATTGTCCGAAAGCAGGGTGTACTGATACCCGGCATTGGCCTGACGGCCGCCGACGCGAATATCCTGCACCGCCATTAAGAACAGGTTTGCGCCGGGTTCTTTAGCGAGTTTTTTACGCAGACGGTCAATGACCTGCTGGGCCGTTTCGTTACGTTCACTGCGCGGCTTGAGGGTGATAAACATCATCCCGCTGTTCACGCGCGAGCCGCCGGTAAAGCCGGTAACGTTATCCACGGCTTTGTCTTCACGAATGATTTTCATGAAGTCCTGCAGCTTGCCGCGCATCGCCTGGAAAGAAATGCTCTGATCGGCCTGAATATTGCCCATCACCACGCCGGTGTCCTGTTCGGGGAAGAACGTTTTCGGAATGGAAATGTACAGCCAGACATTAAGCGCGATGGTGGCGAGCAACACCACACCGACCAGCCGTGCGTGGTTGAGCACCCATTTCAGCGATTTGCCATAGCCTTGCTGCATGCCGACCAGCAGCTTGCCGAAACCCCGATTACGCGTCGGTTGATGCGGACGGGAAGATTTCAGCATCCAGCCGCACATCATTGGCGTGAGCGTGAGCGATACCGCCAGTGAAATCCCAATCGCTACCGAAAGCGTCACGGCAAACTCGCGCAGTAAACGGCCGGGCAGACCGCCCATCAGCAATAACGGCAGGAAAACGGCGACCAGTGAAACGCTCATCGACAGCACGGTAAACCCGACCTCACGGCTACCCTGAAGCGCCGCCTGCAACGGTTTCATCCCTGCTTCCAGATGGCGTGAAATGTTCTCCAGCACCACAATCGCATCATCGACCACAAAGCCGGTGGCGATGGTCAACGCCATCAACGACAGGTTATTGAGACTGAAGCCGCAGAGATACATGGCGGCAAACGTGCCGATAAGCGATACCGGTACGGCAACGGCAGGAATAATCGTGGCTCGGCCTGAACGCAGGAACAAAAAGACCACCAGGATCACCAGCGCGACGGAGATGATCAGCGTTTGTTCCACCTCATCGAGTGAGGCGCGAATGGTCGGGGAACGATCCTGAGCAATCTGCAGATCAATTGAGGCCGGGATGGTCTCTTTCAGGTCCGGTAATTTGGCGCGGATAGCATCGACGGTCTGGATGATGTTGGCTTCCGGCAGCTTGCGGATCATCAGCAAAATCGCCGGCTTGGCGTTGGTCATCCCCGCGTTGCGCACGTCCTGCACGGAGTCGATGACGTTCGCGACATCGCTCAGGCGAACGGCGGAACCGTTGTTGTAATGAATAATCAGCGGCTTATATTCTGCTGCCGTTTTCAGCTCGTCATTGGTGGCGAGCTGCCAGCGCTGAGAACTGCTTTCAATCGCACCCTGAGGATTACGTACGTTGGCACTGGTGATGGCTGAACGCACATCGTCGAGCGATACGCCCTGGTTAAACAGCGCCTGAGGATTTAAATCAACACGAACCGCGGGCAGAGAACTGCCGCCCACATCGACATCGCCCACGCCGTCAATCTGGGAAAGGGTTTGCGCCAGCTGTGTGGACGCAAAATCATACAGCTCGCCCTGCGAATAAGTATCCGAGGTGAGCGTCAGGATCATTATTGGCGCATCTGACGGGTTCGCTTTGCGATAGGTTGGGCGGCTTGGCATTCCTGTCGGCAACAAGCTTTGAGCTGCATTGATAGCTGCCTGTACGTCACGAGCAGCGCCGTTGATATCGCGATCAAAATCGAACTGCAAGATGATGCGCGTGCTGCCAAGGGAACTCATCGATGTCATTTCGTTGACCCCGGCGATGCGACCCAGAGAGCGTTCCAGCGGCGTTGCCACCGAAGAAGCCATGGTTTCTGGTGAAGCGCCTGGCAGAGAGGCGCTGATCATGATCACCGGATAATCCACCTGCGGCAACGGAGCCACCGGCAACAGCCGGAAGCCCAGTACGCCGCACAGGGTGATGGCAAGCGAGATTAAAATCGTCGCCACCGGGCGGTAAATGAAGAGGGCATAAAACTTCACTTACGCCTCCTCTTCACGCGACGGCAGTCTGCTTTTCAGGTACAGCGACAGACGGTCGAACAGCAGATAAATCACCGGGGTGGTAAACAGCGTTAACACCTGGCTGACCAGCAAACCCCCGACCATACCAATGCCTAATGGACGGCGTAATTCTGCGCCAACCCCGGTACTCAGCATTAACGGCAGTGCACCCAAAAGTGCTGCCAGCGTGGTCATCAGAATCGGACGGAAACGCAGCAAGCAAGCCTGATAGATGGCTTCGCGCGGCGGCATGCCCTGTTCGCGTTCTGCGGCAAGCGCAAAGTCGATCATCATGATGGCGTTCTTTTTCACGATGCCGATAAGCAGAATGATGCCGATGATAGCGATAACGTCCAGTTCACTGCCGGAAACCCACAGCGCCAGCAATGCGCCGACGCCTGCGGTTGGCAGTGTTGAGAGAATGGTAATGGGGTGGATAAAGCTTTCGTACAAAATGCCGAGCACGATATACATCGCCACCACAGCAGCCACAACCAACCAGACGGTGCTGCCCAGCGCGGCCTGGAACGCCAGTGAACTGCCCTGGAATTCAGTACGAATATCTACCGGCAGGTTCAGCGTTTTTTCTGCATCCATGATCGCCTGCACCGCATCGCCGAGTGAGGAATCCTGCGCCACGTTAAAGGAAATGGTGGTCACCGGGAACTGGTCGAGGTGGTTGATGGACAGTGGCGTGAAGCGTTCTTCCACTTTGGCGATGGCGTTGAGCGGCACGATACCGCCGCTGCTGCTGGTGATGCGGATGTTATCCAGCGCCGACAGCCCCGGCGTTTCGCTGGTGTCATGTTCCAGCACCACGCGATACTGGTTCGACTGCGTATAAATGGTCGAAATCAGACGCTGACCAAAGGCGTTGTACAGCGCGTTATCGACATCCGCCATGCTAATGCCCAGACGGCTGGCGCTGTCGCGGTCGACGTTCACGTAAGCCGCAAGGCCTTTGTCCTGCCAGTCGCTGCTGACGTCTTCCAGTTGTGGCAAGGTTTGCAGTTTCGCCATCAGTTGCGGCACCCATTCGCTCAGCGCATCCAGCGAGTTAGCCTGCAGGCTGAACTGATACTGTGTGCGGCTGACAGTGGTGTCGATGGTCAAGTCTTGCGTCGGTTGCAGGTAAAGCTCGATGCCTGGCACCCTGTCGACGGCATGTTGCAGACGACGAATCACCTTCTGCACGCGGTCGTCACGGTCAGAAAGCGGTTTAAGATTGATTTGCAGTCGGGCGCTGTTCAGCGCCGGGTTGGTGCCGTCCACGCCGACAAACGAAGTCAGGCTTTCAACCGCCGGGTCTTTCAGGATGATCTCAGAAACCTGCTCCTGACGCTGCGCCATGCTGGCGAACGAGGCCGATTGTGGTGCCTGAAGCGTGCCCTGAATAATGCCGTTGTCCTGAATCGGGAAGAAGCCTTTGGGAATAAAGACCCACAGCAGAATCGACAGCGCCAGCGTGCTCAGCGCCACGCCCAGCGTCAGCCACGGGTGATTCAGCACTTTGGCGAGCATTCGGCCATAGGCGGCAATGACCCGCTCAAAAAAGCGTTCGCTGGCACGCGAGAAACGGTTCTGTTTACGCAGCGATTCGTGGCTCAGCATGCGGGCGCACATCATCGGCGTCAGGGTGAGCGAGACGATGGCGGATATCAGGATCGCCACCGCCAGCGTTATCGCAAACTCACGGAACAAGCGACCAACGATATCGCCCATAAACAGCAGCGGGATCAGCACCGCAATCAGCGAGAAGGTGAGCGAGATAATGGTGAAGCCGATTTCGCCAGCGCCTTTCAGTGCCGCCGCCATCGGTTTCTCGCCTTTTTCGATATAGCGCGAGATGTTCTCAATCACCACGATCGCATCATCGACCACGAAGCCGGTGGCGATGGTTAACGCCATCAACGTCAGGTTGTTGATCGAGAAATCGAGGAACACCATCACCGCAAAGGTGCCGACCAGTGACAGCGGCACGGCGACGCCGGGAATAATGGTCGCCGGGATGTTACGCAGGAAAACGTAGATGATCATCACCACCAGGGCGATCGCCAGCATCAGTTCGAACTGTGTGTCGCTGACGGACGCGCGGATGTTGTTGGTGCGGTCAGACAGCACTTTGACCTGCACGGATTTCGGCAGGCTGCTGGTGAGCTGCGGCAACATCTGACGGATGCTGTCAGCGGTGGCGATGATGTTGGCCCCAGGCTGACGCTGGACGTTCATCACAATCGCCTGCTGCTTATTAGCCCACGCACCAAGCCAGCTGTTTTCAGCGCCTTGCTCGATAGTTGCCACAGCGCCAAGCCGCACGGGCGCACCATTCTGATAAGCAATAATCAGGTTGCGATACTCTTCGGCGGACTGCATCTGATCGTTAGCAGACAGCGTAACCGCGCGGGTAGGGCCGTCGAGACTGCCTTTTGCCGAGTTAACGTTGGCGTTGGTGATCGCTGTGCGGACAGTTTCACTGGTAAGACCCAACGCGGCGATGGCCTGAGCATTGAGTTTTACGCGAACGGCAGGGCGTTGACCGCCCGCCAGCGTGACGAGGCCGACACCAGAGACTTGCGAAATTTTCTGCGCGACACGCGTTTCTACCATGTCTTCAACCTGCGTCATCGGCAGGGCGCTGGAGGTGACAGCCAGGGTCATGATTGGCGGGTCCGCCGGGTTCACTTTGCTGTAGACCGGCGGGTTCGGTAAATCACTCGGCAACAGGTTGGTGGCGGCGTTAATCGCGGCCTGCACTTCCTGCTCAGCGACATCCAGCGACAGCTCAAGCTGGAACTGCAACGTCACGACGGACGCGCCGCCTGCACTTTGGGAAGACATCTGTTTCAGGCCAGACATCTGCCCAAACTGGCGTTCAAGCGGGGCGGTGATGGATGAAGTCACCACATCCGGGCTGGCACCAGGGTAGAGCGTAACCACCTGAATGGTCGGGTAATCCACTTCGGGAAGGGCAGAGACAGGCAGAAAACGGTAGCCGATGATCCCCGCCAGCAAAATGGCTATCATCATCAGCGTGGTGGCAACCGGACGCAGAATAAACAGGCGGGACGGGCCGCCTGTGTTGCCAGGAGGTAAGACTTGCATCAGGAGCGAGCTCCTTTTTTACCGCTCTGTTCTGCGGCAGGTTTTTCCGCTGCGGCGCTATGCGCTTCGACAACTTCGACCTTCGCGCCTTCGGTCAGACGGTCAATCCCGTCGGTTACTACTTTGTCACCCGCGGAAAGCCCTGCATTAATAACGACTTTCTGGCTGTCCTGAATGCCCGCTACCACGATGTGTTTGCTGACTTTGTTTTCATCGTTCAGCACCCAGACAAAGTTGCCTTCATTACCCATTTGTAAAGCGGCGGTGGGGATCACAACGGCATTTTGCTCGGTGTCGACTAACATCCGCGCGTTAACGAACTGATTCGGGAACAGCGCGTCGTCCTGATTATCGAAGCGTGCTTTCAGCTTGATGGTGCCTGTGGTGGCGTCAATCTGGTTATCGAGGCTTAACAGCGAACCGCTGCTGAGCTTCTGTTTGTTGGTGCGATCCCAGGCTTCGACCGTCAGGCTTTTCCCCGCTTTCTGGGCTTGCACGACAGTGGCGATGTCATTCTCCGGCAGCGTGAATACCAGATCGATAGGGTGGGTTTGGGTCAGCACCACAATACCGGTGGTGTCGCTGCTGGAAATCTGGTTGCCGATATCGACCTGTTTCAGGCCGACACGTCCGTCAATCGGCGCGGTGATGCGCGTCCAGTCTAACTGCAACTGAGCGCTGGCGACGGCGGCTTCATCCGCTTTGACGGTGCCTAAACTTTCGGTGACCAGAGATTGTTGGGTGTCCATTTCCTGACGTGACACCAGGTTGGTTTTGACCAGTTGCTGGTAACGAGACAAATCCCGACGGGCATTGGCGAGCGTGGCGTTGTCTTTCGCTAACTGGCCCTGTGCCTGAGCCAGGGCAACTTTAAACTGGCTGGGATCGATTTCTGCGAGTAAATCGCCTGCTTTCACCTGCTGACCTTCCTGGAAATGCAGCGCTAAAAGCTGACCATCGACGCGACTGCGTACTGTGACGGTATTAGCAGCGGTGATTGTCCCGAGTCCGGTCAGATAGCGCGGGACGGCCTCGCTGGTGGCGGTGGCTGCCTGAACAGGCGCAAGCGCCCCGCTAAAGCGCCCACCATGACGGCCTCCGCCTGCTTTAGGCGCCTGAGTCGTGGCGGTGGATGCACCGTTATCAGACGCACCGCGACTGTGCCAGTAAAACACCGCGGCACCCGCCACAACCACGACACCCAGCGCTAGTAACCAGCGCGATTTATTGCTGCCTTTCATCGTTATACGTATCTCGTCCTGAAACCTTTCACCGAATGATACTAGTTTAGTAACGGAACCCCCCGGAATAATGGAGGAAATATGAAAGACTGTCTGGAAACGTCTGAATGCCTGGGTGTTTTACGAGGCTCCTCGTAAAAGCGGATGAAAAGTAAGCGGGTTTGAAAGTGGCGAGGTAAAGTCATCGCCAGCCGCATTCATGCTGAATGTCTGGCTGATAAGGAAGTTAGCAAGGGGCTAAAACAGGAAAGCCCCTCCTGACGAAGGGGCTTGATAAAAGGAAAAAGGGTTATGATGAAGTTAGTCATCATACTGGTCATTCTCTTAGTGATTAGCCTACCAGCTTACTAAGAGACCAGAGGGGGGAGAAATCCCTCCTCGCCCTTTACCCTTTACGTTAGGTTGAAAAAGCAGCGAAGTCAATCCTCGCTTTTCGAGCAGGATCGCGATTTCAGGCAAAAAGAGTCTGCGCCCAGCGAGCCAGACCTGCCGTTACAGAACCAAAGTCATCGCCACCGGCAATCTCAATCCCCGGCAACTGCTGGGCTAACGCTTTTTTGATCAACGGTGAACGCGCGCTACCGCCTGTCAGGTAAATCACGTCAGGTTTTTCCTGGCCATTATCCAGCGCCAGTTGCACTTGCTCAAGAATGCGGGTCAGAGGCTGATTCAACGCGTTTTCGAGGCCCATCAGATCAATATCCGCCGCCAGAGTCGGGCTAAGGAACGGCAGAGTCGTGGTGATTTCGGTCTTGTCGGAGAGGGCGATTTTGCTCTCTTCCGCACTGCGAACCAGACGATAGCTCAGACGCTGTTGCCACGTTTTCAGCAGCAACGTAACTTTGTCGGTCTCGCGCGCATCACGCACCAGAGCCCGTAACATTCGGCCATTCGCCGTGCTGTAGAAATCCGTTTGTGCCGGAACATCGTTTATCGCCACTGCGTTCCACCACGGCAGCACCGGCAGGGCAATCCCTTTTTCTGTTTCGCCCCCCATGCCGAGTAAAGGCATAAGGCATTTAAAAGCCAGCGCAATATCCAGATCGTTACCACCCACGCGACAGCCGCTGTGTCCAAGAAGGCTGCCTTCGCGATCGCGACGCGAACGCCATTGCGGGCCCATCAGCAGCAGGGAGCAGTCGGTCGTTCCGCCACCGATATCGACGACCAGCACACGTTTTTCCTGCGTGAGTGTCGCTTCGAAATCGAGGCCTGCAGCGACAGGTTCGTACTGGAACACCACATCGCGGAAACCGGCGCGCATTGCCGCTCGCTCCAGAATACCTTGTGCCTGGTCGTTGGCGTCGTCACCGCCCAGTCCCTGAAAGTTGATCGGGCGGCCAATCACAGCTTGAGTGATGGCTTCAGGCAGTTGAGCTTCGGCCTGCTGCTTGATATGCAACATCATGGCGCAGACCAAATCTTCGAACAGCGCAACCTGCTGCGGCTTCAGGCCGCTGGCACCCAGGAACGATTTCGGGGATTTAACGAAGTAAACCTCTTCCGGGTCATCAATGTACTGACGCAATGACGAGAGGCCGAACTGCACGCTGTTACGCTGCACGTCGATATCTTCATCGCGGTTATAGCGGATAGCGCGGCGCAACAGGGCCTCTGTTTCATCCCCGGTCGCAGGCACATCGTGTTGGCGATAAAGCCATTCGCTGACCGCTTCGCGCGTCGGGGCGCACAGCATTGAGGGCAGCAAGGTGCTGCCGTTTTCCAGCGTTAAAAGCTGAGGCGAATCGCCCTTCATGACGGCAACTGAACAGTTAGCTGTTCCGTAGTCAAAACCAATAAACACCTTAAAATTCCCCATGCCAGTGAAGAAAGGGCGACGACTTTAGCCGAATGTGGCCTGGGCGACAAGTCACAATATGAAAGCAAGGCGAGAAAGGCACGAAGCGGTTATCCTGTAGTGACTTACCGAGGAGAAACAATGTTGAGTTTAGCCTGGCAGCCCCCGTATGACTGGGCCTGGATGTTTGGTTTTCTTGAAGGCCGTACCGTTGAGGGCGTTGAACGTTTCGAAGGCGACACCTATGTTCGCTCGTTCGCGCTGGGGCCACATCGCGGCATTATCCGGGCCACGCCGAACCCTGAAACGTCAACGCTGGCGGTGAGTTTGTCCGAAGGATTATTGCCGGTAAAAGAGCAGTGTCTCGCGAAACTGGAGCAACTTTTCGATTTACGCTGTGACCCGCAGCAGATTTCTATGGCGCTTGGTGAGTTGGCCGCGGCAAGGCCGGGGTTACGCCTGCCTGGCTGTGTTGACCCTTTCGAGCAGGGCGTCAGGGCGATTTTGGGCCAACTGGTTAGCGTTGCGATGGCCGCCAAACTCACCAGCCGGGTGGCGAAATTGTACGGTACACCGCTTGAGGAAGCGCCAGATATGGTGTGTTTCCCCACGCCGGAACAGATCGCAGTGGCCGACCCACTGGCGCTGAAAGCATTGGGTATGCCGGTTAAAAGGGCGGAATCACTGATTCATCTGGCACAGGCGGCACTCTCCGGGGCGCTTCCTTTGCTGCCACCCGACAATGTGGAAGCGGCGATGAAACATCTGCAAACCTTCCCGGGCATTGGCCGCTGGACAGCCAATTACTTTGCCCTGCGCGGCTGGCAGGCGAAAGACGTGTTCCTGCCAGACGATTATCTGATTAAGCAGCGTTTTGCCGGCATGACGCCCGCGCAAATCCGTCGCTATGCCGAACGCTGGCAACCCTGGCGTTCCTACGCGTTGCTGCACATCTGGTATAGCGACGGTTTTCAGCCTGACTAATGCGTGTGCTGTTCCCGGGCAGAACCCTGAGGCTGATGCCCGGAGATAACCACGCCACGCGTTTCTCGACCAAAAGCGACGAACAGACAAATCAGAATGGCCACCGTACCGGCCACTAACGCCATCGCCATGCCATAGTTTCCGCCATTCGCTTCCGCTATACGCGACTGCAGCGTGGCATTCACCGAGGCCAGCAAATTCCCTAACTGATAAACGAACCCCGGCAGCACCGCGCGAGCATTCGCCGGAACCAGTTCGTTAAGATAGGTTGGCACCACGCCCCACGCGCCCTGAACCATAAACTGCATCAGGAAGGCGCCCAGCCCGATATTGAACGAGCCGGTTGAAAACGCCCACAGTGGCAACACGGGCAGCGCCAGGAAAGCGGCAATGATCATCGCTTTTTTACGGCCAATTTTTTCCGATACCGTGCCAAAGAAGATGCCGCCCAGCATCGCGGCGATGTTATAGCTGATAGCAATCAGGCTCACGGTGTGCGGGTCAAATCCGTGCTGCACTTTCAGGAAGGTGGGGTAGAGATCTTGCGTGCCGTGGCTGAAGAAATTGAAGCACGCCATCAGCAATACCAGATAGAGGCACAGTTTCCAGTGGCTGCGTAACACCGGCAGCAGGGAAGTGCTTTCTTTACGCTCGCGAGCGGCCAGCCATACCGGGGATTCCGGCACTTTGAACCAGATGTAGGGCAGCAGGAAAACAGGCAGGGCGCCTATCAGGAACATCCCACGCCAACCGACGGTCGAGTAAAACAGGCCAAAGACGATCGACGCCAAAAGATACCCACAGGGATAGCCTGCCTGAAAAATCCCTGACATCAGCCCACGGGAACGATCCGGAATGGTTTCCATCGCCAGTGACGACGCCACGCCCCAAATCCCGCCCATCGCTATCCCATACAGCACTCGCAAGACCAGGAATGTCGCAAAGGTCGGCGACCAGGCCGACAGCAGTTCGAAGATGCTAAAGAACAGAATGTTGAGCATCAGAACAGGGCGACGGCCAAATTTTTCCGCCATACGCCCAAATACCAACGCCCCAATGGGGCGGACGGCGAGCGTCAGCATAATGGCTATCGACACCTCAGAGACCGAGGCATGAAACCAGTTGGCGAGGTCACTTAACACAAAGACCAGAATGAAGAAATCGAAGGCGTCGAGCATCCAGCTTGAAAAACTGGCGACAGCGACGTGTTTTTGAGTAGCAGTCCAGCTAAAAGGTGAGGTCATAATCATTGTCCTGAGAAAACAGTACGTCAGACGACCGGGGCAATCAGGTGGTGTGCGGGCAAGAAGTTCGACAGTGCCTGTCGCCGGGGAAGGATTGTTTGTTAATCATTTGTATATTACATGTAAAGATAAATTGGTTAGCAGGATAATGGTTAGATTTTGTAAATCGCAGGAGGAGTTAAAACGGCAAGGCCCGCCGCGACAGCGACGGGCAGGGGATCAGTTGATAGCGAAATAACTGGTGCTGAGCATTAGCTCAAGCGGTTGGCTGTGGGCAATGGTGTCGCCGTAGAGTAAATCCACGCCGATACCGGAGAGCGTGTCCATCATCAGAGCCTGGTTCGACGGCCCGGCGATAGTCTTCATCCCAAGACGCTGAGCGTGCCCTTGCACAATGGTGACCATCATTTCGTCCATCAGGCTTGCGTGGACATTCCCGATAATCTCCGGATCAAGCATGATGTAGTCTGCAGTTCCTGCCGTGATAGGGTCGAACAACTCCAGATCCTGTCCAACCTGGCTGAGGATAATTTTGCAGCCTGCTTTTCTGAGCTGGGCCAGACCTTCCGCAACGCCAGATTGCATCAGGCTGTCGGCGGCAATCACCAGATACAGCAAACGGGCCGGCATGCCGCTTTCGTTCAATCCGTCGAGCAACTCTTGCACCAGCGTTGGGCTCGTCAGGCCTGAAGCGGAAAGTGGCAAGGTGATGCTTATCCCGCGGGCCGCAACGCTACTTGCCCAGCGGTTGAAAAATTCCTGATACACACGGCGGTCCAGTGCGTGAATGAGTTCCGGGTCGGCTAGCCCTTTGCGGAAAGCTTGTTCTTCCACCATCTCGCCTTCGCTGGTCCATAAGCGCAACGACAGCAACCAGAAATTACTGGCCTCCGGTACGCGAGGGGAGGCGACGCCACGTGCCATTAGTACCAGGTGGTTGTCTTTAATCATGTGCCATTGTTCGTCTAACGACATCATGCTGCGCTGCTGATGCAGTCGGTCCTGCTGGGGTTCATAAACGCTGACAATGCCGCGTCCGTTATTTTTCGAGGTGTAACAGGCGATATCCGCCTGTGACATCACTTCAGAAACCAGATTGTTGCTTTCGTCAATCAACGTTATCCCGGCGCTGGCCCCGATGCGGTGCAAGCGGCCTTCCCACATAAAGTGGTAGTCGTTGATGGCCTGAATGATTCGCCCGGAAATATAACGAGCGCTTTCCACATTGCAATCCGGCAGCAGCAGCCCGAACTCATCGCCGCCAAGACGGGCGAGCACGTCGCTGGTACGCAGCATACTGAGCATCATTGCCGAGAGTTCACGCAGCAGCGCATCGCCCGCCGCATGGCCTGCGGTATCGTTCACCGCTTTGAAGCGGTCGAGATCGATAAACACCAGCGCATGACGCTGATGGGTTTCCTGTACGGTCTGCAGCAGGCGCTTGAGGTGGTTTTCAAAACTGACGCGGTTAGCCAGATGGGTCAGTGCGTCGTGAGAGGCGCTGTAGCTAAGCTGGCGCAGCATTTTACGGGATTCAGTAACATCCTGAATAACCAGTACCGAACCGATATTTTGCCCGTCGAGGGTGCTGAGCGGCGTGATCGTGTAGTGAATATCGTAGCTGCCGCCGTTGCGACAGTGTAACACCACGTCCTGTTCGATATCCGTGCGTGACATATCGCCGCTGTGGATGTTCTCCATCAGCGGGCCGTTATCGCCAAAGGTGATGCGCAGGACGTTGAGCAGCGGCTGTTTCATCGCCTGCTCCTGAGTCCAGCCGCTCATTTTCTCGGCGACCGGATTCATAAAGATGACGTTCATGTCGACATCCGTACACAGCACCGCTTCGCCGATGGAGTCGAGCGTGATATGCAGACGCTCCTTCTCCTGGAACAGGGCTTCGTTGAGCTGTTTCACCTCGGTCATGTCCATATTGATGCCGAGCAGGCGCTCCACTTCGCCTTGTTTATTCAACACCCGGTTAGCCAGCGAGCGAATATGCCGGATGCCTTCTTTCACCTGAATACGGAACTCAAGTTTGAACGGGGAACGGGCGCTGAGAGCGTTGCGGATAACGCGTTCCGCCTGCTCACGATCTTCTTCCAGCAGGCAATTGTGCCAAAGCTGCCACGTCGGTTTGATGTGTGAAGGGATCTCATACAACTCAAACATGCGCTTATCCCAGGAGATAAGGTTTGGCTCAAGCTCCCACTCCCAGATGCCGATCCCGCCTGCTTCGTTGGCGAGCGTAATGCGCTCCATCAGGCGCTTGTTCACCCATTCGGTGTGCTTCAGATCGTTGATGTCTTCAATCTGGGCAATGAAATAGAGCGGGGTGCCGTCGGCGTGACGCACCAGCGAGACCGCCAGCAGCGCCCAGATAACATCGCCTTTGCGATTGTAGTAACGCTTCTCCATGGTGTAGGTGTTGATTTCACCGTTCATCAGTTGCTCAAGCTGCGCCAGATCGTTCTCCAGGTCTTCCGGCCAGGTCAGCTGCTGGAAGGTCATGTTGCGCAGTTCATTCTGAGAATACCCCAGGAACTTGCACAGCGCCTTGTTGGCCTGCAACCATTGGCCTTCGGTATCGACCAGCGCCATGCCGATAGCGGAATACTCCATGGCGTTACGGAACCGTTCTTCACTTTCGGTAATGTGTTTCCGCTCTGCGCGGAAGGCGTACATTACCATGGTCATCACGTTGGCAGGCAACAGCATCATCAGGAACGGCAGCCACGGCGCATTGCTGAGCGCGAAAGCCTGAGGGGTGTTCAGCGGCACAGGATTGGTCACCATCATCAGCGACACCATCATGATGGTGATCAGGAATACGGCGAAGGCTTCCATCCTCGGCAGGCGGACGGCGCTCCATATCAGCAGAACGATAATGCAGGTGAATGGCCATGGTAGCCAGAGCATCGCCATCGCACTCAACGCGAGCGTCACAGCCAGCGTCAGTAACGTTTCTAACAGCAGGCGAGAATTACGGTGACGGTTAAGGTAGTGGTTTTTGTACAGCAGGCCCAGTGGCACCAATGCCAGCGCGCCAATCGCTTCCGATAACACCCACACCAGCACGGTATGCAGCCAGTTATCACCCGGGAAGAAGATCATCACCAGCGCACCGCCTACTAAGGGCGGTACCACCGCACTGGCCATCGCCAGACGAACCCAGTCATGCAGATTTTGCAGCGGATTATAGCTGGGCAAGAATTTACGCAGTAACAGTGCACCGATGACCGCCTCGACCAGGTTTATTGAGGTAAAAATGACGTTCAGCGAGCTGGCAGGGAACAGCAGCAGTGAGGCCAGAATGTTTCCCAGCGAACAGACAATCGCGATGGCCGGCCACATCTTTCCGGCATGACGATAAAACGCGACCATCATGATCGAGGTCGGGAACCAGACCGGTGCCAGAATAGTTCCAAAACGCGTCAATTCGAGCGAGAAAAGGGTGAAAATGAATGTCAGTAGCCCAAGGCTGACCATACGCAATAAAGGATGAGTGGGTGTACCGGACGCTCGTTTTTCAGGTATCTTCATTAACCGCTTCCGCCAGGGCTTTCCCGCGAGGAATGTGCGAGGAACTGGCCTGAATTCATTAGGATGATAAATGGGATCATGCTAGTACAAACGATTTACATTTCCTATGGCATCTGTTCATTAATTTAACAGCATTGAGAGATTAATGAGCGAAGCGGGACAAAAATCGCCTTAACAGTCGGAAAAGTGAGCATCTTAATTTGGCAAGAGTCACTTTTTGCGCCAACTCGCGTGAATGTTGTTTTCGACTGGTATCGCAAGGGGGAAATCCCTATAATTGCCGCGTTTGGCGCTCTGGCGCCACCCTTCCTCTCATCCAGGTTAATCAGGTCGCAAAAATTTATGACTGATAAGTCTCATCAGTGCGTCATTATAGGCATCGCCGGCGCATCGGCTTCGGGTAAAAGTCTCATCTCCAGCACGCTTTACCGCGAATTACGTGAACAGGTTGGTGATGAGCACATTGGCGTGATCCCTGAAGACAGCTATTACAAAGACCAAAGTCATCTGTCGATGGAAGACCGTGTCAAAACCAACTATGACCATCCGAGCGCAATGGACCACAGCTTGCTGTATCAGCACCTGCAAATGCTGAAGCGCGGCGAAGCGATTGAACTGCCGGTGTACAGCTATGTGGAACATACCCGCATGCCGCAGACGGTCCATATCAAGCCGAAGAAAGTCATTATTCTCGAAGGGATTTTGCTGCTGACGGATGCCCGTCTGCGCGAAGAGATGAACTTTTCTATTTTCGTTGACACCCCGCTGGACATCTGTCTGATGCGTCGTATCAAACGTGATGTCAATGAACGCGGCCGTTCAATGGATTCGGTGATGGCCCAGTACCAGAAAACGGTTCGCCCCATGTTCCTGCAGTTTATTGAACCGTCAAAACAGTACGCGGATATTATTGTCCCGCGCGGCGGTAAAAACCGCATCGCGATTGATATCCTCAAGGCCAAAATCAGTCAGTTTTTTGAATAATTCCCCTGAATTAGGTACTGTGCAGTGATGGCCCGGCATCAGCCGGGCATGATGCATCAAAGGAGATAGCGCATGCGTCTGTGTGACCGAGATATTGAAGCCTGGCTGGATGAAGGCCGTCTGGCGATTTCCCCTCGTCCTCCTGTCGAGCGTATTAACGGCGCCACGGTTGACGTCCGCCTCGGGAATAAATTCCGGACGTTCAGCGGACACACCGCGGCGTTTATCGACCTTAGCGGCCCCAAAGCGGAAGTGAGCGCGGCGCTCGACAAAGTCATGAGCGAAGAAATAGTGCTGGCCGAAGGCGAAGCTTTCTACCTGCATCCGGGTGAACTGGCGCTGGCCGTCACATTAGAATCTGTCACCATTCCAGCCGATCTCGTCGGTTGGCTGGATGGCCGTTCTTCCCTCGCGCGTCTGGGCCTGATGGTTCACGTCACCGCGCACCGCATCGATCCAGGCTGGTCTGGCTGCATCGTGCTGGAATTCTATAACTCGGGCAAGCTGCCGCTGGCGCTGCGTCCGGGCATGCTCATCGGTGCCCTCAGTTTTGAACCGCTGTCCGGCCCGGCAGCGCGTCCTTACAACCGCCGCGAAGACGCAAAATACCGCGATCAGCAAGGTGCGGTTGCCAGCCGTATCGACAAAGACTGACGTGGCGCAGAGGCCGGAGAAACCATGAGACGTTTGCTGACAACGCTGATGATCCTGCTGGTGGTGATTGTCGCTGGTCTTTCGGCGCTGGTGCTGCTGGTGAATCCGAATGATTTTCGTGATTACCTGGTGCGTCAGGTTGCTGAACGCAGTGACTATCAGCTCAAGCTTGATGGCCCCCTGCGCTGGCACGTCTGGCCGCAGCTCAGCATCCTTTCGGGGCGCATGACGCTCACCGAGCCTGGTGCACAAGCGCCACTGGTGAAAGCGGATAACATGCGCCTCGATGTCGCATTGCTCCCGCTGCTTTCTCATCAGCTGCAGGTTAAGCAGGTGATGCTTAAAGGCGCGGTCATTGAACTGACGCCACAAACCGAAGCGGTTAAAGATACTCAGGCCCCTGTAGCTCCGCGTGAAAATACGCTGCCTCAGGCACCGGAAGACAAAGGCTGGTCTTTTGACATCTCACGTTTGCAGGTGGCTGATAGCGTGCTGGTTTTCCAGCATGAAGGCGACGAGCAGATCACAGTTCGTGATATCAAGCTGCAAATGGAGCAGGACGATCATTATCAGGCGACCGTTGAATTCTCCGGGCGTGTTAATCGCGATCAGCGCGATCTGAATCTCTCCTTTAATGCTCAGGTGGATGCCGGTGACTATCCGCACCAGCTTACGGCAACGCTTGAAAACGTGACCTGGCAATTGCAGGGCGCGGATTTGCCGAGCCAGGGCATTGCAGGGCAGGGCTCTCTGCAAGCGAAATGGCAGGAAGACCAGAAAACATTGAGCTTCAGCAATCTGCAACTGACCGCCAATGACAGCTCACTGGGCGGTGCGGGTAGCGTGACGCTTGCGGATAAACCTGTCTGGCAGCTCAATCTTCGCTCCGACAAGTTGAACCTGGATAATCTGTTGTCCGAGGCAAGCCCGGCGGATAACACCAGCGCCAGTCAGCAAGGGCAAAGCCAGCCGCGTCAACAGCGTCCGATCATTGCTGAAGGCAATTCAAAGCCCGACTACAGCAGTCTGCGCGGTTACAGCGCTGATATTAGCCTTGCGGCGAACCAAATCCTTTGGCGAGGGATGAACTTCACCGGCGTTGATGTTCAGGCCAGCAATGATTTTGGTTTGCTGAAAGTGGCGAAGCTGCAAGGCAAGCTCGATGCAGGCACGATGTCGCTGCCGGGCTCTTTGGATGCACGCGGTGATACACCGGTGTCCGAATTTGCGCCGAAGCTCGACAATATCGAAATTGGCACCCTGCTGAAGGCCTTTGATTATCCTATCGATCTGACCGGTAAGCTGTCGTTAACAGGCAATTTCAGCGGCGATAAAATTGATGCGGATAATTTCCGCCGAAGCTGGCAGGGCGATGCCCAACTTCAACTCAAGGATTCGCGAGCAGAAGGGCTGAACTTCCAGCAGCTGGTGCAACAAGCCGTTGAGCGCAGCACCAACGTGAAGGCCAAAGAGAATTACGACAGCGCCACCCGTCTGGATAACTTCGAGACCGCCATGACGCTAGACCAGGGGCAAATGAAGCTCAGCGAAATGTCCGGCAGTTCTGCCATGATCTCTCTGGATGGGCAGGGCGCACTCGATTTGCTCAAAGAAGAAGCCGATGTTCGCTTCAACGTTCGTGTGCTTGAAGGCTGGCAGGGCGAAAGTAAGCTGATTGACACCCTGAAGAAAACGGCCATCCCGCTGCGTGTTTATGGCAAATGGACGGCGCTCAATTACAGCCTGCAAGTGGATCAGGTGTTACGTAATCAACTGCAGAATGAAGCGAAAGACCGCCTGAAAGCCTGGGCTGATAAAAATCAGAACAGCCAGAGCGGGAAAGACCTGAAGAAGTTTTTAGAGAAAATGTAATCAACCTTCACGCCGGGTGTTGTTGTCCGGCGGCGCTTCGCTTGCGCGGGCCTACAAAACCTAAAATGTAGGCCCGGTAAGGCGAAAGCCGCCACCGGGCATCCCATCAAACTTCGTAATTCAACGCATCCTCTTCCTGCACCGGCGGGATAATCTGCACTCTCTGCACACGGTGATTTTCAACGCTCAGCACCTTCAATGTGAACCCGTCAATCTCCACTGTTTCACCCGCAGTTGGAATACGCTGGAGATGTTCCATCAGCAAGCCCGCAATGGTGTGAGATTCACGTTTCTCATCCAGAGGAATGGATCGGCAATCCATTCCATATGTCATTTAACACCTTCAGCAATATGGCTAATATCACAATAAGATCATGGATAATGAGAAGTAAAATTGCAATATAGGCTGAGGATAATCTTAAAATGAATTTTTTATCAGTCAGAATATATCCTTATTGTTTCTGGGATGAATTATTTTGTTTTTTTAATTCATAAATCTGTTTTTTGATGATTGAGCAATATCCCTTATTGTCAATATAAAGAAAATCCTAAAAATAAGTGTGCATTCTTAATCTTTATCCGAAAAATGCCGCTGGTATCCAAGGGTTCCTTGTCTGATATAGATATTGCTGCAACAATTCGATAGCATAAATGAATATTGTCTGGTCTTTTTTTGCTTAATAAATGAGGTTCTCTCAAAGAAAAGCTATGCGGTATGTATGGTGAAAGCTCCGCTATGGCTCTGGTCATCAAATCGACAATAATTTCATGATTAAACAGTGAATTGGTAACTGAAAGCCAAGGGCGGTAGCGTGCCCGAAGGCCATTAATCAGCCTCGATTATTCTGTCAACATGCTGACATGTGAATAAAATTTTTTAGGAATGATGCCAGTTATATTTCGTTTCGGTTAACGGCATGCTCAATGTAAATGACTGGAATGCATTCCGGTTTGTTTTATTCGCACAGGATCATTTCTCTGCCAAAGTGATAAATAATCAATGATGAAATCCCAACTGAAATTGATGCCATTATTGGTGTCTGCAATCCTGATGAGTGGTTGTACTGTCCTTCCCGGCAGCAATATGTCTACCTACGGTAAAGATGTGATTAAGCAGCAGGATGCTGATTTTGACATCGACCGGATGGTGAATGTTTATCCGCTGACCCCGCGACTGATTGAACAATTGCGACCACGTCCAAACGTAGCGCAACCGAATGTGTCGCTGGATCAGGAGTTAAGCAATTATCAGTATCGTGTCGGCGCAGGCGACGTGTTGAGCGTCACCGTTTGGGATCACCCGGAACTGACGACACCCGCCGGGCAATATCGCAGTTCAAGCGATACCGGTAACTGGGTTCAGCCGGACGGTTCGATTTTCTATCCCTACATTGGGCGAGTGCAGGTGGCGGGCAAAACGCTGTCTGAAATCCGTAGCGTGATCACCGGCCGCCTGGCAGCTTACATCACAGACCCGCAGGTCGACGTCAACGTTGCTGCCTTCCGTTCTCAGAAAGCCTATGTTTCCGGGCAGGTGAATAAATCCGGCCAGCAGGCCATTACCAACGTCCCGCTGACTGTACTGGATGCGATTAACTCCGCGGGCGGCATGACCGATCTGGCTGACTGGCGCAACGTGGTGCTGACGCACAACGGGAAGGAAGAGCGTATTTCGCTGCAGGCGCTGATGCAAAACGGCGACCTGAGCCAGAACCGCCTGTTGTATCCGGGCGACATTCTGTTCGTGCCGCGCAATGACGACCTGAAAGTGTTCGTGATGGGCGAAGTGAAGAAACAAAGCACCCTCAAAATGGACTTCAGCGGCATGACGCTGACCGAGGCGCTGGGCCAGGCCGAAGGCATCGATATGACCACCTCGAACGCCAGCGGCATCTTTGTGATTCGTCCACTGAAGGACGACAAGAGCGGCAAGATTGCCAACGTTTATCAGCTTGATATGTCTGATGCGACTTCGCTGGTCATGGCAACCAACTTCACGCTGCAGCCGTATGACGTGGTGTATGTCACCACCGCACCGGTCGCACGCTGGAACCGCCTGATCAACCAACTGTTGCCGACCATCAGTGGCGTTCGCTACATGACGGATACGGCGAAAGATATCCATACCTGGTAACCATTATGTTCAACAAAATTCTGGTGGTATGCGTCGGCAATATCTGCCGCTCCCCCACGGCGGAGCGGCTGCTGAGAAACTATCTTCCGTCGGTCAATGTGGCGTCAGCCGGGCTCGGTGCGCTGGTGGGTAAAGGGGCAGACGACGCTGCGGCAAGCGTTGCCGCAGTCCATAACATTTCCCTGGACGGGCACAGCGCCCGTCAAATCACCGGCAAGATGTGTCGTGAATACGATCTCATTCTGACCATGGAAAAACGCCACATTGCCCGTCTGTGCGAACTCGCGCCGGAAATGCGCGGCAAAGTGATGCTGTTTGGTCACTGGGATGATGAACGCGAAATCCCCGATCCGTATCGCAAAAGTCGCGACGCCTTTGAAGCGGTTTACCACTTACTCGATCAGTCTGCCCAACAGTGGGCGCAGGCACTGAAAGTACAGCAGGGATAACAATGACAGATAACGTAAAATCAGCGAATCCGCACGCTGTCGGCAGTGATGAAATCGACATTGGCCGCCTGGTCGGCACGGTGGTTGAGGCGAAATGGTGGGTGCTCGGCATCACCGCGCTGTTCGCCGCCGCAGCCGTCATTTATACGCTGTTTGCCACACCGATATACAGCGCCGATGCGCTGGTGCAAATCGAGCAGGATACCAGCAGCTCGCTGGTGCAAGACATCAACTCGGCGCTGAACAGCAAGCCGCCTGCTTCTGAAGCAGAAATGCAGCTGATTCAGTCCCGCATGGTGCTGGGAAAAACCGTCGACGATCTCAACCTTGATATCGCGGTAACGAAAAATACCTTCCCGATTTTTGGTACAGGTTGGGAACGCTTGATGGGCCGCGCAAATGAGAGCGTGGCGGTCGATACCTTCACGTTGCCAGCAGGCATGCACGATCAAACGTTCACTCTTGAAGTACTGGGGCCGCAAAGTTACCAGTTGACCAGCGACGGCGGTTTTTCCGCACGCGGCACCGTAGGGCAAATGCTAACGAAATCTGGTGTGAGCATGCTGGTGAGCGCCGTTCACGCGCAGGAAGGCGGTGAATTCACGGTCACCAAATATTCCACGCTCGGCATGATTAACACCCTGCAAAACAACCTGACCGTAACGGAAAACGGGAAAGACACTGGTGTGTTAAGCCTGACGTATACCGGGGAAGACAAAGATCAGATTCGTCAGATCCTCAACAGCATCGCGCAAAACTACCTGGCGCAAAACGTGGAACGTAAATCAGAAGAAGCCTCGCGCAGCCTGAAATTCCTGGCGAAGCAGCTGCCGGAAGTGCGTACTCACCTGGATGACGCAGAGAACAAACTCAACGCCTATCGCCAACAGAAAGACTCGGTGGACATGTCGCTGGAAGCCAAGTCGGTGCTGGATTCGATGGTCAACATTGACGCGCAGCTGAACCAGTTGACCTTCAGCGAAGCTGAGATCTCTAAGCTTTACACCAGGCGTCACCCGGCTTATCGCACCCTGCTGGAGAAGCGCCGCACCCTGGAAGACGAGAAGGCGAACCTCAACAAACGCATTACCGCGATGCCTGAAACCCAGCAGGAAATCGTGCGCCTGACCCGCGATGTGGAATCCGGCCAGCAGGTGTACATGCAGTTGCTGAACAAACAGCAGGAGCTGAAAATTCAGGAAGCGAGCACCGTCGGCGATGTGCGTATTGTTGACTCTGCCATTACCCAACCGGGCGTGCTGAAACCGAAGAAAGCGCTGATTATTCTTGGCGGCATCATTCTGGGCCTGATGCTTTCTATTCTTGGGGCACTGCTGCGCTCGCTGTTCAACCGTGGCATCGAGTCGCCACAGGTGCTGGAAGATCACGGCATCAATGTGTACGCCAGCATCCCGTTGTCGGAGTGGCAGAAGAAACGCGATCAGGTCAAAACCGTTAAAGGCATCAAGCGTTACAAACAGACCCAACTGTTGGCGATGGGTAACCCGACGGACCTGGCTATCGAAGCGGTGCGTAGTCTGCGTACCAGCCTGCACTTTGCCATGATGCAGGCCAGCAATAACGTGTTGATGATGACCGGGGTCAGCCCGTCTATCGGTAAAACGTTTGTCTGCGCCAACCTGGCGGCGGTGATTAGCCAGACGGGTAAACGCGTGTTGCTGATCGACTGCGATATGCGTAAAGGCTACACCCACGAACTGCTGGGGACGACCAACGAAAACGGCCTGTCGGAAGTGTTAGTCGGCAAAGCGGACATCGCCACCTGCGCCAAACGCACCTCGATGACTAACTTCGATCTGGTGACGCGCGGGCAGGTACCGCCGAATCCTTCAGAATTGTTGATGAGCGACCGTTTCAAGGTCCTGCTGAAATGGGCAAGTAACGAGTATGACCTGGTGCTGATTGATACCCCGCCGATTCTGGCCGTGACCGATGCTGCCATTGTGGGGCGTCATGTCGGTGCCACGCTGATGGTAGCGCGTTATGCGGTGAACACCCTGAAAGAAGTGGAAACCAGCCTCAGCCGCTTCGAGCAGAACGGTATCCACGTGAAGGGCGTGATCCTCAACTCTATCTTCCGCCGTGCGACCGGGTATCAGGATTACGGTTACTACGAGTACGAATACAAGTCTGACAGTAAATAACGCTTAGTCCAAACCCCTCACCCTAGCCCTCTCCCCCAAGGGGAGAGGGGACAGTCGGTGCATCCGTCTCGCTTTGCTTTTCTCCCTCGCCCCTTTGGGGAGAGGGTCGGGGTGAGGGGCAATATCAGCCATTCGGGGAACACAATGACCACCCAACACCCTTTGATTTCTATTTATATGCCGACATGGAACCGTCAGCAGTTGGCTATTCGCGCCATCAAATCGGTGCTGCGCCAGGATTACCCCCACTGGGAAATGAGGATTGTTGACGACTGCTCCTCCTCGTTTGAACAGCTGCAACAGTTCATCGAAGAATTGAACGACCCGCGCATCAGCTATACCCGGAATGACTTCAACTCAGGGGCTTGTGCGGTGCGCAATCAGGCCATTTTGCAGGCCAGCGGGCAGTTCATCACTGGCATTGATGACGATGATGAATGGACGCCAAACCGTCTGTCGGTGTTCCTTGAACACAAGCATCAACTGGTGACGCACGCGTTCCTGTATGCCAACGACTATGTGTGCGAAGGCGAGGTGTATTCCCAGCCTGCGAGCTTGCCGCTGTACCCAAAATCACCGTTTTCTCGCAAGCTGTTTTTCAAGCGCAACATCATTGGTAACCAGGTGTTTAGCTGGGCGTGGCGTTTCAAAGAAAACCTGTTCGATACCGAACTGAAAGCGGCTCAGGACTACGACATCTTCCTGCGTATGGTCACGGAATACGGCGAGCCGTGGAAGGTGGAAGAGGCGACGCAAATTCTGCACATCAATCACGGTGAAATGCAGATAACGTCTTCGCCGAAGAAATTCTCCGGCTACTTCCATTTTTACCGCAAACACAAAGACAAATTCGACCGCGCGAGCAAGAAGTATCAGCTGTTCACGCTGTACCAAATTCGCAATAAGCGCATGAACTGGCGCACGCTGTTGACGCTGCTTTCTGTACGTAACGGCAAACGTCTGGCGGATGGACTGCGGGGGAAATGATGCTGCTTGAAGATCTCCGCGCCAACAGCTGGAGCCTGCGTCCGTGCTGCATGGTCGTAAGCTACCGTATTGCGCATTTTTGCTCTGTCTGGCGTAAGAAGAGCGTCATCAACAACCTGTGGGCCGCGCCCGTGTTGCTGATGTATCGCTTCATCACTGAATGCCTGTTTGGTTACGAAATTCAGGCTGCCGCCACCATTGGCCGCCGTTTCACCATCCATCATGGCTATGCCGTGGTCATCAATAAGAACGTGGTCGCCGGTGATGATTTTACCATTCGCCACGGCGTCACCCTCGGCAACCGCGGGGCAGACAGCCTGGCGTGTCCGTTGATTGGCAACGGCGTCGAGCTGGGTGCCAACGTCGTCATGATTGGCGAGATAACCATCGGCAATAACGTCACCGTCGGCGCGGGCAGTGTGGTGCTGGACAGCGTGCCGGACAATGCGCTGGTGGTCGGCGAAAAAGCGCGAGTAAAGGTCATTAAATGAATATTCTTCAATTTAACGTGCGCCTGGCTGAAGGCGGCGCTGCGGGCGTGGCGCTGGATTTACACCAGCGCGCGCTGCAACAAGGCCTGGCTTCGCGTTTTGTGTATGGCTATGGCAAAGGCGGCAAGAAAAGCGTCAGCCATGACAACTATCCCAATGTGATTAAGCACACCGCGCGCGTGACGTCCATCGCCAACATCGCGCTGTTTCGTCTGTTCAACCGCGATGTGTTCGGCAACCTGAACAATCTGTATCGCACCGTGACCCGCACTTCCGGCCCGGTGGTGCTGCATTTTCACGTGCTGCACAGCTACTGGCTGAATCTGGATGAGGTGGTGGATTTTTGCCACAAACTGAATGAACACAAACGCGATGTGCGTTTTATCTGGACGCTGCACGATCACTGGAGCGTGACCGGGCGTTGTGCGTTTCTTGATGGCTGTGAAGAGTGGAAAAGCGGCTGCGGTAAATGCCCGACGCTGACCAACTATCCGCCAGTGAAAATCGACCGTGCGCATTTGTTGGTGGGTGGCAAACGCCAGCTGTTCCGTGAAATGATCTCCCTGGGCTGCCAGTTCATCTCACCAAGTCAGCACGTGGCCGATGCGTTTAATCGCCTTTACGGTGAAGGGCATTGCCAAATTATCAACAACGGCATTGATGTTGCCACTGAAGAGATTCTCGCTGAGCTGGCCCCGATTAGCGCGACAAACGGCAAACCTAAAATCGCCGTGGTGGCCCATGACCTGCGCTATGACGGCAAAACCAATCAGCAACTGGTGCGAGACATCATCGCGCTGGGCGATGCGGTGGAAGTACACACCTTCGGTAAATTCTCGCCATTCGAAGGTAGCAACGTCATTAACCATGGCTTCCTGACCGACAAGCGCCAGCTGATGAGCGAACTGAATCAGCTCGATGCGTTGCTGTTTAGCTCACGCGTGGATAATTACCCGCTGATCCTCTGTGAAGCGCTTTCCATAGGTGTGCCCGTTATTGCTACGCCAAGTGACGCCGCGCAGGAAGTGTTGGCGAAATCGGGTGGGCGCACGGTAGACACCGACGAAGTGCTGAGCCTGGTGCAGAAATCAAAAGCCGAGATTGCCGAAGCCATTTTTGGCACGTCTTTGGACGCGTTTCGCACCCGAAGCCGCCAGGCCTATAGCGGACAACAGATGCTGGAGGAATATGTCTCGTTCTATCAGACTCTGTAGTTACCTGCTGCTGCCCGTCATCTACCTGCTGGTTAACGTCAAAATCGCCCAGTTGGGTGAAAGTTTCCCGATAACCATTGTGACGTTTCTGCCGGTATTGCTGCTGCTGTATGTTGAGCGCATTAGCCTGAAAAAGCTGATGATAGCTCTCGGGATTGGGACAGGGCTGACGCTGTTTAACTACATTTTTGGTCAGTCACTGGACGCCAGCAAGTACGTCACCTCGACCATGCTGTTTATCTACATCGTCATCATTGTCGGCATGGTGTGGAGCATTCGTTTCAAAACTATCTCACCGCATAACTACGGCAAAATCCTGCGCTTCTTTTATGTCGTCGTGGGGCTGGTGGTGATGCTGGCCGCGGCCGAAATGGCGCAGATTATCCTCAGCGGCGGCAGCAGTTTAATGGAGACGATTTCGAAATATCTTATTTACAGCAACAGCTATGTTCTGAACTTTATCAAGTTCGGCGGCAAGCGAACCACCGCACTGTATTTCGAACCGGCCTTCTTCGCTCTGGCACTAATCTCAATTTGGCTCAGCATCAAACAGTTTGGTATCAAAACACCGAAGACCGATGCTATGATTCTGGCAGGAATCGTTCTCTCAGGATCGTTTTCCGGGGTGATGACCTTTATCCTGTTTTATTTACTGGAATGGGCATTTCAGTATTTAAACAAAGAAGCGATCAGTAAGAAGTTGCCGCTGGCGATTATTTCACTGGCTGTCTTTGTTGTGGGTATTGTTTTTGCTTTTCCGTATATCTCGGAGCGCGTTGGCGATCTCGGGACGGAAGGCTCATCATCCTATTACCGTATTATCGGCCCGTTGGTGATGGTCGGTTATTCCCTGACCCATATTGATGGGGTGGTGCGTTTTGGTTCTCTTTATGAATATGTTGCATCATTCGGAATCTTTAACGGTGCGGACGTCGGTAAAACCATAGACAATGGACTGTATCTGCTGATTATTTATTTTTCCTGGTTCGCTATTTTATTGACCGCATGGTACATGGCGAAAATCGGAAAAATGATGATTAACGCGTTTGGCAATAATCAGAATTATCGCGTTCAGTTATTTTTATTTTGCCCGGTCTCTCTGTTTTTTACCGGTTCAATTTTTAGCCCGGAATATGCGTTTTTAATTGTTTGTCCCTTTATTCTGCGTAAAGCGCTGAAGCTGACAAACAGCTAATGAGGAGTCAAAAGATGCTGCTAAGTGTGATTACCGTTGCGTTTCGAAATTATGAAGGCGTGGTGAAAACCTGGGCGTCGTTGGCCCATCTGGCGCAAGATCCCAACATCGAATTCGAATGGATTGTGGTTGATGGCGGTTCCGGTGACGGCACCGCGGAGTTTCTGGAAAACCTCAATGGTGAGTACAACTTACGCTACATCAGCGAGAAAGATAAAGGCATCTACGATGCGATGAATAAAGGCATCAATATGGCCCGCGGGAACTTCGCTATCTTTCTTAACTCCGGGGACGTGTTCCACCCGGATATCGTGGAAAGCGTCATGCAGCTCGGCAGCAAAAATGACGATGCGATGTATATCGGTGATGCGATGCTCGATTTTGGCGAAGGCCATAAAGTGCGTCGTAGTGCGAAACATGGCTGGTATATCTATCACAGCTTACCGGCCAGCCATCAGGCTATTTTCTTCCCGCTGAGCGGGTTGCAGCGTTACCCGTATGATTTGCAATATCGTGTTTCGTCGGATTATGCGCTGGCTGCCAGAATGTATAAAGAAGGGTATTCCTTTAAGCGCATTAAAGGCCTGGTGTCTGAATTCTCGATGGGCGGGGTGTCAACCTCCAATAATCTTGAATTATGCCAGGATGCGAAGAAAGTGCAGCGCCAGATTTTGCGAGTGCCGGGTTTCTGGGCAGAGATGTCGTATTGGTTAAGACTTCGCACCACAGGCAAAACGAAAGCCTTATATAACAAAGCCTGAATATAAGGATAACCCATGCAGGAATTAAGTGGATTCTCCGTGCCGAAAGGCTTTCGGGGCGGGAACGGTATTAAGGTTCAACTCTGGTGGGCTGTGCAGGCAACCTTGTTTGCCTGGTCACCACAAATACTCTATCGCTGGCGTGCTTTTTTATTGCGCCTGTTTGGCGCAAAAATCGGAAAAAACGTAGTGATTCGTCCTTCGGTGAAAATTACTTATCCGTGGAAATTAACCGTGGGTGATTACGCATGGGTGGGCGATGACGCCGTGTTATATACCCTGGGCGATATTACGATTGGCGCCAATTCCGTGGTGTCGCAGAAATGTTATTTGTGTACCGGCAGTCACGATTACAGGAGCGCGCATTTTGATATTAACGCGACGCCGATTGTGATTGGCGAGAAATGCTGGCTGGCAACGGATGTGTTTGTCGCACCCGGCGTGACGATCGGTGATGGCACCGTCGTTGGCGCGCGCAGCAGCGTGTTTAAACCGCTTCCGGCAAATGTGATTTGCCGTGGCAACCCTGCAGTAATCATACGCGAACGAGCGTGAGTGCTTTCACCTTCACCCTAACCCTCTGGAAAAAGAGGGGATGGTTTCTCCCTCGCCCCTTTGGGGAGAGGGCTGGGGTGAGGGGTAAGGGCGAACATAAATGTGTAGAGAGGAAAAATTATCATGACTAAAGTCGCACTCATCACCGGCGTAACCGGGCAGGATGGTTCCTACCTGGCAGAACTGCTGCTGGAAAAAGGCTATGAAGTTCACGGTATTAAGCGTCGTGCTTCTTCTTTCAACACCGAGCGTGTGGATCACATTTACCAGGATCCCCATTCCAGCAACCCGAAATTCCATCTGCATTACGGTGACCTGACCGACACCTCCAACCTGACCCGTATTCTGCAGGAAGTGCAGCCGGATGAGGTGTACAACCTGGGCGCGATGAGCCACGTAGCGGTTTCTTTTGAATCCCCGGAATACACCGCCGACGTGGATGCCATCGGTACCCTGCGTCTGCTGGAAGCCATCCGCTTCCTCGGCCTTGAGAAGAAAACCCGTTTCTATCAGGCCTCCACCTCTGAGCTGTATGGCCTGGTGCAGGAAATCCCGCAGAAAGAGACCACGCCGTTCTACCCGCGTTCTCCTTATGCTGTGGCGAAAATGTACGCCTACTGGATAACCGTCAACTACCGTGAATCCTACGGCATGTACGCCTGTAACGGTATCCTGTTCAACCACGAATCTCCGCGCCGTGGCGAAACCTTCGTGACTCGCAAAATCACGCGTGCGATTGCCAACATTGCTCAGGGTCTGGAGAAGAAACTGCACCTCGGCAACATGGACTCCCTGCGTGACTGGGGCCATGCCAAAGACTACGTGAAAATGCAGTGGATGATGCTGCAACAGGAAAAACCGGAAGATTTTGTTATCGCCACCGGTGTGCAGTACTCCGTGCGTCAGTTCGTTGAGATGGCTGCGGCCCAGCTGGGTATCAAACTGCGCTTTGAAGGCACTGGCGTGGAAGAGAAGGGCATTGTTGTTTCCGTGACCGGCCACGATGCGCCAGGCGTGAAGCCAGGTGACGTGATTGTGGAAGTTGACCCGCGCTACTTCCGTCCTGCTGAAGTGGAAACCCTGCTCGGCGACCCAACCAAAGCGCACGAGAAACTGGGCTGGAAACCAGAAACCACCCTGCAGGAAATGGTCTCTGAGATGGTAGCCAAAGATCTGGAAGCGGCGAAGAAACACTCCCTGCTTAAAGCTCACGGCTACGAGGTAGCCATCGCGCTGGAGTCCTGATTTCATGACCAGACAACGTATTTTCGTGGCGGGCCATCGGGGCATGGTGGGCTCCGCCATTGTTCGACAGCTTGAACAGCGTGGCGATGTAGAACTGGTTCTGCGTACCCGCGATCGACTGAACCTGCTCGACGGCAAAGCGGTGAATGAGTTCTTCGCTGAAGAGCGCATCGATCAGGTGTATCTGGCGGCGGCGAAAGTCGGCGGGATTGTGGCGAACAACAGCTTCCCGGCGGATTTCATCTACGAAAACATGATGATCGAAAGCAACATCATTCACGCGGCGCATCTGCATAACGTGAACAAGCTGCTGTTCCTCGGTTCGTCCTGCATTTACCCGAAAATGGCGAAGCAGCCTATTCCGGAAAGCGAGTTGTTGCAGGGCACACTGGAAGCGACTAATGAGCCGTACGCGATTGCCAAAATCGCCGGGATCAAGCTGTGCGAATCGTACAACCGTCAGCATAACCGCGACTATCGCTCGGTGATGCCGACCAACCTGTACGGGCCGCATGACAACTTCCACCCGAGCAACTCGCATGTGATCCCTGCGCTGCTGCGTCGTTTCCACGAAGCCACTCAGGCGAATACGCCGGACGTGGTGGTGTGGGGCAGCGGCACGCCAATGCGTGAATTCCTGCATGTCGACGACATGGCGGCAGCCAGCATTCATGTGATGGAGCTGGATCGTGAAGTGTGGCAGGAGAACACCGAACCGATGCTGTCACACATTAACGTCGGCACCGGCGTGGACTGCACCATTCGCGAACTGGCGCAGACCATCGCCAAAGTGGTGGGCTACAAAGGCCGCGTAGTGTTTGACGCGACTAAGCCAGACGGCACGCCGCGCAAACTGCTGGATGTGTCTCGTCTGCATCAGCTCGGCTGGTATCACGAAGTGACGCTCGAAGCGGGTCTGGCGAGTACTTACCAGTGGTTCCTTGAGAACCAGCACCGCTTCCGGGGGTAAACCATGTTTCTGAAGCCAGAAGATTTTGCCACCGTGGTGCGTTCCACGCCGCTCATCTCCCTTGATTTGATTGTCGAGAACGCGCAGGGCGAATTTCTGCTCGGGAAACGTAACAACCGTCCGGCACAGGGCTACTGGTTCGTGCCGGGCGGGCGAGTGCAGAAAGACGAAACGCTGGCGGAGGCTTTTGCCCGCCTGACAGAAGCGGAGCTGGGCGTGAGCCTGCCGCTGTCTGCCGGGCAGCTCAACGGCGTGTGGCAGCACTTTTACGACGACAACTTCTCCGGCACGGATTTCAGCACCCATTACGTGGTGCTGGGGTTCCGCGTTCAGGTGGAGCAAACTTCGCTCGCGCTGCCGACCGCGCAGCATAACGATTATTGCTGGCTCACAAAGCAGGCGCTGCTGGCGGCGGATAACGTCCACGCCAACAGCCGCGCCTATTTCCAGACTGAGCCAGGCACGGAGGCACCCGTCCTGTGAAAATCCTGGTTTATGGCATCAACTACTCTCCGGAACTGACCGGCATCGGCAAATACACCGGAGAGATGGTCGAGTGGATGGCGCAACAAGGGCACGACGTGCGCGTGATCACTGCCCCGCCGTATTACCCGGAATGGAAAGTGGGCGAACGTTACTCTTCCTGGCGCTATCGCCGGGAAGAGGGCGCGGCGACCGTCTGGCGCTGCCCGCTGTATGTGCCGAAACAACCTTCAACGCTGAAGCGCCTGATCCATTTAGGCAGCTTCGCGCTGAGCAGCTTTTTCCCGCTGATGGCGCAACGTCGCTGGAAGCCAGATCGCATTATTGGCGTGGTGCCGACCCTGTTTTGCACCCCAGGCATGCGCCTGCTGGCGAAACTCTCCGGCGCACGCACGCTGCTGCATATTCAGGATTACGAAGTCGACGCGATGCTCGGCCTGGGCATGGCGGGCAAAGGCAAGGGCGGCAAAGTGGCGAAACTGGCCAGCGCCTTTGAGCGCAGCGGCCTGCATAACGTCGACAACGTTTCCACTATTTCGCGCTCGATGATGAACAAAGCGCAGGAAAAAGGCGTGGCGGCGGAGAAAGTGATTTTCTTCCCCAACTGGTCAGAAGTGGCCCGTTTTCGCGACGTTAACCCGACGCAGGTTGCCGTGTTGCGCGAACAGCTTGGTCTGCCTGACGATCGCAAAATCATTCTTTACTCCGGCAACATCGGCGAAAAGCAGGGGCTGGAAAATGTCGTTGCCGCCGCTGAGCAGTTGCAGGACAAGCCGTGGCTGTTCGCCATTGTCGGGCAGGGCGGCGGAAAAGCGCGACTGGAAAAATTGGTCGCAGAACGGGGGTTGAGCAACGTGCGTTTCTTCCCGTTGCAGTCCTACGAAGCGCTGCCAGCGCTGCTGAAAATGGCGGATTGCCATCTGGTTATCCAGAAGCGCGGCGCAGCCGATGCGGTGCTGCCGTCAAAACTGACCAATATTCTGGCCGTGGGCGGCAACGCGGTGATCACCGCAGAAGCGGAAACCGAACTGGGCCAGCTTTGCGAGGCTCATCCTGGTATTGCCGTTTGTGTTGAACCGGAGTCGGTTCCTGAGCTGGTGGACGGGATCGAACGCGCACTGCTGATGCCACAGAACAACACGATTGCTGGCGATTACGCCGAACGCACGCTCGACAAAGAGAACGTGCTGAAGACATTCATTAATGCTATTTCCGTAGCAGACGTCGGAGTGAAATCATGAGTCAGACCCAACTCTATCCGGTAGTGATGGCCGGTGGCTCCGGTAGCCGTTTATGGCCGCTGTCCCGTGTGCTTTACCCGAAACAGTTCCTGTGCCTGAAAGGCGACTTAACCATGCTGCAGGCGACGGTAAACCGTCTTAACGGCGTGGACTGTGAAAGCCCGGTGGTTATCTGTAACGAACAACACCGTTTCATCGTTGCCGAGCAGCTGCGCAAGCTCAACAAGTTGACCGAGAACATTATTCTCGAACCTGCGGGTCGTAACACTGCACCGGCGATTGCGCTGGCAGCACTGGCGGCAAAGCGCAGCAGCCCGGAGAAAGATCCGCTGATGCTGGTGCTGGCCGCTGACCACGTCATTCAGAATGAAGATGCGTTCCGTGACGCCGTGCGTGACGCCATCCCTTATGCCGAAAGCGGCAAACTGGTGACTTTTGGCATCGTGCCGGACCTGCCGGAAACCGGCTATGGCTACATTCGTCGTGGTGAAGTGAGCCCGGGCGAGAAAGGCGCGGTGGCGTTTTCCGTGGCGCAGTTTGTTGAAAAACCGAATCTGGAAACCGCGCAGGCGTATGTCTCCAGCGGGGAATATTACTGGAACAGCGGCATGTTCCTGTTCCGCGCAGGGCGCTATCTGGAAGAACTGGGCAAATTCCGCCCGGACATTTTGCAGGCCTGCGAAAAGGCCATGGACGTGGTTGACCCGGATCTCGACTTTATCCGTGTTGATGAAGCGGCGTTCCTGGCCTGCCCTGAAGAGTCCATTGACTATGCCGTGATGGAAAGAACCGCTGACGCCGTGGTGGTGCCGATGGATGCAGGCTGGAGCGATGTCGGTTCCTGGTCCTCACTGTGGGAAATCAGCAACCACACCGCCGAAGGGAACGTGCACCACGGCGATGTTATCAGCCATAAAACCGAAAACAGCTATGTGTATGCCGAGTCCGGGCTGGTGACCACCGTTGGGGTAAAGGATTTGGTGGTGGTGCAGACCAAAGACGCCGTGCTCATCGCCGACCGCAACGCGGTGCAGGACGTGAAAAAAGTGGTGGAGCAGATTAAGGCCGACGGCCGTCATGAGCATCACATTCACCGCGAAGTGTACCGTCCCTGGGGCAAATATGACTCCATCGATTCCGGCGACCGTTATCAGGTGAAACGCATCACCGTGAAACCGGGCGAAGGCTTATCGGTGCAGATGCACCACCACCGTGCGGAACACTGGATTATCGTGGCGGGCACCGCGAAGGTGACCATCAACGAAGACGTGAAGCTGCTCGGGGAAAACGAATCTATCTACATTCCGCTGGGTGCCACGCACTGCCTGGAAAACCCGGGCAAGATCCCGCTTGACCTGATTGAAGTGCGCTCGGGTTCGTACCTCGAAGAGGATGACATCGTGCGATTCCAGGACCGATACGGGCGCGTGTAACAACCACCGGCCCGGCAAATCACACGCCGCCGGGCAACTCCTGAAAAACACATTTTGGCCCATTTGGGTCACGACTGACTGTTGCCTGAAAAGGGTAAAAACATGACCAGACTAACCTGTTTTAAAGCCTATGACATTCGCGGCAAGCTCGGTGAAGAGCTGAATGAAGAGATTGCGACCCGCATTGGGCGCGCCTATGGCGAGTTCCTGAAACCTAAAACCATCGTGCTCGGCGGCGATGTACGCCTGACCAGCGAAAGCCTGAAAATGGCGCTGGCGAAGGGCCTGCGCGATGCGGGCGTGGACGTGCTGGACATCGGCCTGTCGGGGACCGAAGAGATCTACTTCGCCACCTTCCACCTCGGCGTGGACGGCGGGATTGAAGTGACCGCCAGCCATAACCCGATGGATTACAACGGCATGAAGCTGGTGCGCGAAGGGGCGCGCCCCATCAGCGGCGACACCGGCCTGCGTGATGTGCAGCGTTTAGCAGAAGCGAATGACTTCTCGCCAGTGGATGCCAAAAAACGCGGCAGCTACCAGAAAATCGATTTGCGCAAAGCGTATATCGATCACCTGCTGGGCTACATTGACACCGCTAACCTCAAGCCGCTGAAGTTGGTTATCAACTCCGGTAACGGCGCGGCTGGCCCGGTTGTCGATGCGCTGGAAGCTCGCTTCAAGGCACTGAACGTGCCGGTCATGCTGATCAAAGTTCACAACACGCCAGACGGTAACTTCCCGAACGGTATTCCAAATCCGCTGCTGCCGGAGTGCCGTGACGATACCCGCAATGCGGTGATTGAACACGGGGCGGATATGGGGATCGCCTTTGACGGCGACTTCGACCGCTGCTTCCTGTTCGACGAAACCGGGCAGTTTATTGAGGGTTATTACATTGTTGGCCTGCTGGCGGAAGCGTTCCTTGAGAAAGCGCCGGGCGAACGCATCATTCACGACCCGCGCCTCTCCTGGAACACCGTTGATGTGGTGGAAGCGGCAGGCGGCACGCCGGTGATGTCGAAAACGGGCCACGCGTTTATTAAAGAACGTATGCGTCAGGAAGACGCCATTTACGGTGGCGAAATGAGCGCTCACCACTATTTCCGCGACTTCGCCTACTGCGACAGCGGCATGATCCCGTGGCTGTTGGTGGCTGAACTGCTGTGCCTGAAAGGCAAAACGCTCGGCGAGCTGGTGCGTGACCGCATGCTGGCTTTCCCGGCGAGCGGCGAAATCAACAGCAAGCTGGAAGAGCCAGCGGCGGCCATTGCCCGCGTCGAGCAACATTTTGCTCAGCACGCGCTGGAGATCGACCGCACCGACGGCATCAGTCTCACGTTTGAAGACTGGCGCTTCAATTTGCGCTCTTCCAACACCGAGCCTGTGGTGCGTCTGAACGTCGAGTCTCGTGGCGATACGTCGCTGATGGAAGCGCGGACCAGGGACATTCTGGCGCTGCTGAATCAGTAAAACACTGCCCCTCACCCTAACCCTCTCCCCCAGGGGGAGAGGGGATCGCCTGGTGCGGTCTTTTCTCCCTCGCCCCTTTGGGGAGAGGGCCGGGGTGAGGGGAAAATCTCAACAACAGGAACAACGATGACGACTCTAAGAAAGCGCGAGCGAGCCAAAACGAATGCATCGTTAATTTCAATGGTGCAGCGATTCTCTGACATCACCATCATGGTGAGTGCCTTGTGGGTTGTCTGCAAAGGGGCGGGATTACCTTTTTCCTACACGCATCAGCTGATGGTTCTGATAACCCTGGTGGTGTTTCAGATGATCGGCGGGATGACTGACTTTTACCGCTCCTGGCGTGGCGTGCGTATTACGACGGAACTCTTATTACTGCTGCAAAACTGGACGCTGGCGCTGATTTTCACTGCAGGCGTACTGGCTTTCAACGACGACTTCAACAACAGCGCCTCTCTGTGGCTCGGTTGGTATGTGTTAAGCACCTGCGGAATGATCGGTTGCCGGACGTTTATTCGTTTTGGCGTGGGCTGGTTACGCCACTGTGGTTACAACGTTCGCACCGTGGCGGTCGCGGGCGACATGCCTGCGGGCCAGGCGCTGCTCGACAGCTTCCGCAATCAGCCGTGGCTGGGGTTCGATGTTATCGGCAGCTATCACGATGCCAAACCGGGCGGCGTGACGGCAGACTGGGCGGGTAACTATGTGCAACTGCTGGAAGATGCGCGCGGCGGCAAAATTCATAACGTCTACATCGCGCTGTCGATGCAGGACGAAGTGCGAATCAAAGATCTGGTGCGTGACCTGGCGGACACCACCTGTTCGGTGATCCTCATTCCGGATGTGTTCACCTTTAACATTCTGCATTCACGCATTGATGAAGTGAATGGTGTGCCGGTGGTGCCTTTGTATGACACGCCGCTTTCCGGGCTGAACCGGGTGATCAAGCGTCTGGAAGATATCGTGCTTGCTTCGCTCATTTTGCTGCTGATTTCGCCGGTGCTGCTGTGCATCTCGCTGGCGGTGAAGTTCACTTCGCCGGGGCCGATTATCTTCCGTCAGACCCGTTACGGTATGGACGGCAAACCTATCAAAGTGTGGAAGTTCCGCTCCATGAAGGTGATGGAAAACGATGCGGTGGTGACGCAGGCGACGCAAAACGACCCGCGCGTGACGCCTGTCGGTAACTTCCTGCGCCGCACTTCTCTGGACGAATTACCGCAGTTTATCAATGTGCTGACCGGCGGCATGTCGATTGTTGGGCCTCGCCCTCATGCCGTGGCGCATAACGAGCAATATCGTCAGCTAATTGAAGGCTACATGCTGCGTCACAAGGTGAAACCGGGCATTACCGGCTGGGCGCAAATCAACGGCTGGCGCGGTGAAACCGACACGCTTGAGAAAATGGAAAAGCGTGTGGAGTTCGACCTGGAATACATCCGTGAATGGAGCCTGTGGTTCGATATTCGCATCGTGTTCCTGACGGTGTTCAAAGGCTTTGTCAACAAAGCGGCGTACTGAGGTAGCGAGATGAGCCTGAGAGAAAAAACCATTAGCGGGGCCAAATGGTCCGCGATGGCGACCGTGGTGATTATCGGTCTGGGCCTGGTGCAAATGACCGTGCTGGCTCGCATTATCGACAATCACCAGTTCGGCCTGCTGACCGTGTCGCTGGTGATCATTGCCCTGGCGGATACGCTGTCGGATTTCGGTATCGCCAACTCCATCATTCAGCGTAAAGAGATAAGCCACCTTGAGCTCACCACGCTGTACTGGCTGAACGTCGGTTTAGGGATTGTGGTGTTCGCGCTGGTCTTTTCCCTGAGCGGGGTGATTGCCAGTGTGCTGCATAACCCGGATCTGGCGCCGTTGATGCGCACGCTGTCGTTCGCCTTTGTGGTTATCCCGCACGGGCAGCAGTTCCGTGCGCTGATGCAAAAAGAACTGGAATTCAACAAGATTGGCATGATTGAAACCTCTGCCGTGCTGGCCGGGTTTACCTTCACGGTGATCAGCGCCCATTTCTGGCCATTGGCGATGACCGCCATTCTGGGGTATCTGGTGAACAGCGCCGTGCGCACGCTGCTCTTCGGCTGGTTTGGCCGCAAGATTTATCGCCCGGGCCTGCATTTTTCGCTGGCTTCTGTCTCCTCGAACCTGCGCTTTGGCGCGTGGCTGACGGCAGACAGTATCATCAACTATGTGAACACCAACCTGTCGACGCTGGTGCTGGCGCGTATTCTTGGCGCGAGCGTCGCCGGGGGCTACAACCTGGCTTACAACGTGGCGGTTGTGCCGCCGATGAAGCTCAACCCGATTATCACCCGCGTGCTGTTTCCGGCGTTTGCCAAAATTCAGGATGATACCGCGAAGCTTCGCGTGAACTTCTACAAGCTGCTGTCGGTGGTGGGGATCATCAACTTCCCGGTGCTGCTCGGCCTGATGGTGGTCAGCAACAATATGGTGCCGCTGGTGTTTGGCGAGAAGTGGGTCAGCATTGTGCCTGTGCTGCAACTGCTGTGCGTGGTGGGGCTGCTGCGTTCCGTCGGCAATCCGATTGGCTCGCTGTTAATGGCCAAAGCTCGCGTCGATATCAGCTTCAAATTCAACGTCTTTAAAACCGTTCTGTTCATTCCGGCGATTATCGCGGGCGGCCATCTGGCTGGCGCGCTGGGCGTGACGCTGGGCTTCTTGCTGGTGCAAATCATCAACACCGTGCTGAGCTACTTCGTGATGATTAAACCGGTGCTGGGTTCCAGCTATCGCGAATACATGCTGAGCCTGTGGCTGCCGTTTTACCTGTCGCTGCCGACGCTGGCGGTGAGTTACGGCCTGGGCGTGGTGCTGAAAAATGCGCTGCCCTTACCGCTGCTACTGGCCGTGCAGGTGGCCGCTGGTGCACTGGCCTTCGCGCTGATGATTGTGATGTCACGCCACCCGCTGGTGGTGGAAATGAAACGGCAGCTGTGCCGCAGTGAAAAAATGAAAGTGTTATTGCGTGCTGGTTGAGGGATCCCCCTCACCCCGGCCCTCTCCCCAAAGGGGCGAGGGAGAAAAAACAGCTCCGCACTGTCCCCTCTCCCCTTTGGGGCTGTCTCTTATACACAAATCCCTGACGAATTTGTCGGGGATTTTTTTGAACTATTTTCCCGTCTGTTGATCTCTTCTGATATCTCTCTTTTCGGGTTTTTAGTATGGTGCTTTCTGATTGTTTTTCATGGGCTAAACACACTTTCGGGCTTGCGCAACTGGGTGACCCGCGGCGTACCCGCCGTCTCGTGACTGTAGCCGCCTCACTCACTCAACACCCCGGACTTTCTATCGTGAAATCATCCCTGTCTCCCGCCGAAGTTGAAGGCGCTTACCGCCTGTTGCGTAACCCCTGCGTCTTTCCTGACGCTATCGCTGAGGCAGGATTTATTGCCACGGCCAAAGCCGCCCGGGAGCATCCGCTTCTCCTCGCACTGGAAGATACAACGACCATCAACTTCAGCCATTCCAGCGCCTGCGATGAACTGGGCAACACCACCACCAGCCCGAAAACACGCGGCCTGCTTGCCCATTCGGTACTGCTCTACGCCCCGGACGGCGCCCGGATGGTGGGCCTTATCGACCAGCAACGTTGGAGCAGGGAGACCGCCACCTATGGCAAAAAACATCAACGAAAAGAGCGGCCTTATGAAGAAAAAGAGAGCTTTAAATGGCAGTTGTCATCTCAGTTGATGGCGCAGCGCCTGGGCGATATTCAGTCAAATGTTATCTCTGTGTGTGACCGTGAAGCGGACATCTGGCAGTACCTGAATTACAAAACCAGCCAGGGGCAGCGCTTCGTGGTCCGGGCCGCGCAAAACCGGCGACTGGAGGATGGCGCAGGCAAACTGTTCGACCTGCCTGAAAGGCTGACGCAGGCGGGAAGTCATACGCTGAATGTGGTTCAGAAAGGGGGGAGAGCGGCGCGCCAGGCACAGATGTTCGTCAGCTACAGCGCGGTGAATATTGCCGCACCGGACGGGTCGGGCGAACAGTTGCCGGTGACGTATATCTGCTGTCGGGAGGAAGAGGAAAGTGGGGCCTGCTGGCATCTGCTGACGTCAGAAAAAGTGGAGAGTGCGGAGCAGGCACGCATCATCATCAGCTATTACGAGCGCCGCTGGCTGATAGAGGAATACCACAAAGCATGGAAAAGCGGGGGCACCTGTGTGGAATCGCTTCGTATGCAGACACGGGATAACCTGGAGCGGATGGTGGTCATCCTCGCGTTTATCGCCGTGAGGGTACTGGCGTTGCGCCAGGGCGGGCTGAGTGAGGAAACGCTGAATGAGCCCTGCGAGCAGGTGCTGAGCCCAATAGAATGGAAGCTGCTGTGGGTAAAACAGGAAGGAAAAGCCCTGCCAAAGAAGGCGCCGAACCTGAAATGGGCGTATCTGGCACTGGCGAAAATGGGTCGATGGTATGACAGCAAACGAACAGGACGGGCGGGCTGGGTAGTGATGTGGGAAGGCTGGTTCAGGCTTCAGGATGTCGTTGAGGGGTACAAACTGGCGAAGTCTCTTGATCAGGAGATCTGATCAAGAGACAGC